>NZ_JBQCMZ010000001.1:0-197717 GCF_051964675.1 Cytobacillus sp. SAFR-174
GCCCTATGGAATATAGAACTAAAGCCGCTTAAATCATTTTTATTATTTCTACTGTCTACTTGACAGGGGGCAGTTCAATGAGATTGGGGCAAATTTGGTTTCTAAGCGGAGCAAAAAGCACAAAACTCCCCCTTAGAATTCCCCATCAAATGGAGTGAAAGGGATGTTAAGTCTATTCTCAACTGCTCTTAGTCTTTGGTTTAGCCGATTCAGCCTTCGTGTATGGCGGTCAACGGTCTGATTTAGCATTCTGACCTGATCAGTCAAATTGACCAGCTGCCTGTTAAGGCGGGTAATCTCTCTGGATTGATCCTGATTTTGCCTTTCCAAAGCGGTAACTCTTCTCTCCAGCTGCTGGGGCTGTCTTTCCGTATCATATTGTTCGAACTGCTGAATTTCATATTCTGGGGTGAAGTGGGCTGCTGGCTGAGGAAGATAACCTTGATAATAGCCATATGGATACATTGGGCACTCTCCTTTTATGCAAAAATCCTAAAACTCCCTATAATCTATGCATAAATGGGCGGAGAGACACGGCAAATGCCTATTTTATTGGCGGGCTGCTGCTTTGTGGTCTATATTATCTTAAAAGAGAAGGTTTAAAACGGCCGCCTCTGTTTACATAAAAGGGGGGACTTTGCTGATTTCCGAAACAAGAGAAGCAAGTGACTGCATCTGCTGGTCATCGAGGTCAAAAGCAATTTTGATCTTGTTTTCCAGATCAGCTGTTACTCTTCTCTTGCCCACCTCAACCAGAGCTATTAAAGAGAAGCTGCAGCTGACAACTCTTGCGAAATCACGCTGTGTCATGTTATAGCTCTTTCTGATTAATTTAATAATTTCTTTGTTCATTCTAATTCATCCTTTAACAATTCACCCATTTTTCAGGGCTATGTTTTTTGTCTTATAGCTATAAAATTAGCATTGTGATATAGGTTTGTCAAAGTAATTTAATAACAATGGAAAAGCAGTTTAATAGATTGCTGGAGGTATAATAACTAAATAAGAGGATAAAAAGAAAATAGAAAGGAGCTTTGCCTGTTGAATATACTTTGGGATTTTGATGGCACTTTATTTGATACATATCCAGCTTACACAGCGATCGTGAGAGAGGTTATGAATGATAAAAAGGTTTCCGATGAAGAGATTTTTTGCCAGCTAAAGGTTTCTTTCGGCGATGCATTTCAACATTTCAAGTTAAATGACGAACAAATAAAAACAATCAGGATGAGGGCGAGACAGCTGCGTCCAAATGATTTAAAGCCTTTTCCTGAAGTGGAGCAGGTATTAAAGCAGTCTGATAAGAATGTCATCATGACTCACAAGGAAAGAGATGATGTTCTTTCTATATTAACCTTCCATAAATTAGATGGATACTTTACCGATATGGTAGCAGGAGACGATGGCTATCCCCGCAAGCCTCACACAGCTTCTTATGAATTTCTGCATGAAAAGTATAAGGTTGATTTAGCAATAGGTGACAGGAAAATAGACATCCTGCCTGCAAAGAAACTTGGCATCAGGACCTGCCTTTTTCAGAATGAAGCTCCTGGAGCAGATTATTATCTGAACCACTATAGAGATTTCAATAAGAAAATAAAGCTATATTAGTAAAAAGCCTGGCACTTTTGGGTGCCAGGAGGTATTCTTTAATATTGAATTGGTCCTTCATAGCAGCATGTGTTTCTTTACGTTCTTGTTCCATCGTCATATTTATCGCCAAACAGCTTTTTCTTTTTTATTGTTTCAAAGTCTGCTTTGTACTTTTCCTCTGTTGATGAACTGCTCTTTATTTTTGATCCGTTTTTTTCTTCTTCCTTCTCCTGTTTTAAGTCTTCCATTGGTATAGGATCAACATTTTTTTCGCTCTCATACTTATCGAATAAACTTTCCTTCTCGGTTTTATATTGCTCGGGATTATCCATCTTTCCATCCTGAATGTTTTTGTCAGCCACTGTTATTCACCCTCCTTATTTCCTGTTTTCTTCCTGAGGTTTCTCAGGCTCTCTTTGGGGTTCGATATCTCTATCGTTTTCTTTCTTTTTATTTTGTTCTATCGAATTATTTTTTTCTGAATTGTTATGATCAGCCATAGTTAAACCCTCCTTTAACTGTTAGTATTCATTACCCTCTGGCAGTGGAGTAAAACCTAAATGACGGATTGCAAGAGTTTAACTGTTTAATCCGAAAGAGGAGAAATTGCTCTATAAGGCCATAAAAAAATGCACCTTCACTCTTGTGTGAGGTGCATTTTTTACCGCTTTAGGCAGCTTTTAGGTTGGGGTTATTCTTGCGCAGCTGCTTTTGTTTAAGGATTTGATAAACATACCAGCCGGTAATTAAGAGGGTTATGACTGATCCGATTATCATTGATAGTTGATAATCCATTTTAAAGCCTTCAGGGGCATAGAAGATATAGGTGGATACTACACCAGTCATAAACAATGCAGGAACACCGCTAATCCAATGGAATTTGTTATTTTTCAAAAGATACATAGTGGCTGTCCAAAGCATGACCGCTGCTGTAACCTGGTTTGTCCATCCGACATATCTCCAAAGGAATGAGTAATCGATGGTTGCCAGATATAAAGTAGGAAGAGCCACAGGTAAGGTGGTGATGACAGCCTTCCATTTCCCATCCATTTTTAGTAAAGATGAAAGTGATTCTGCCAGCATCATTCTTGAGGAACGAAGGGCGGTATCGCCTGTTGTAATCGGCAGGATGATTACTCCTAGTATAGCAAGGATTCCACCCAGCGTACCAAGGAGGCTGCCGGAAATTTCATTAACCACTCCCGCTGGACCGCCAGCCGCTAATGCATCTTGAAGACCTCCAGTTCCACCGAAAAGGGTCATGCCCGCTGCTGCCCAGATTAAAGCAATAATTCCCTCGCCAATCATGGCGCCATAGAAAACCTTTCTTCCATCACTTTCCTTTTTTAATGTGCGTGAGACAATCGGACTTTGTGTTGAATGAAAACCTGAGATCGCTCCGCAGGAAATGGTGACCATCAGTAATGGCCAGATTGGCAGTTCACCGGGATGAAGATTAGACAGTGTCACATTCGGTATGGATTTTTCGCTGAAAAGCAATGCAACTGCAATGGATACTGCCATAAAGATTAATATTGCTCCAAATAGAGGATAAATCTTTCCTATAATACGGTTTACAGGCAAAACAGCTGCAAGGATAAAGTAAGCAAAAATAATGAGCAATGATGCCATAAAACTTAAGGGAGTTATACTTGAAATCAGCTGTGCCGGACCGGCAGTAAATGCAGCGGCAACTAAAACCATTAAGAGAATTGAAAATATATTAATGAACGTTTTGGCCGGTTTTCCTAAATATCTTCCGACAATGCTTGGAAATTGCTCTCCTTTATGCCTAAGAGAAAGCATCCCTGAGAAGTAATCATGAACCGCCCCGGCAAAAATGGAGCCGGCAACAATCCAGATAAAAGCTGCGGGCCCGTATAATGCACCCATAATTGCACCAAAAATGGGACCTAGCCCAGCGATATTCAACAGCTGAATCAAGCTGCCTTTCCACCAGCTCATCGGAACAAAGTCCATTCCGTCTTTTTCCGTATAAGCAGGTGTAGGGCTGCTGTCATTTATACCAAATATGCGCTCTACTATCTTGGAATAAAAGGCATAACCTGCAATCAGCAAAACAATCGAACCTAGAAAAGTCGCCATGAAAAAATCCCCCTGTTGTAAATAATTATAAGTATAATCTGAAACTTAAGAATATGTTGAATATTGTACAAGGAAACTGGAATAAAAAGCAAGCTTATTTCAGAAAAAAAGATATTTTCCGATAATAATAACTTGGATTGGATAACGTGATGGAAGTCAAATAATGAAGGAACCCTCCTGCAAATGAAACCATAAGCTACTATAAGTTCATTTGAAGGGGGGAAGACAATGATTATCCTTTCGAATAATCAGAATAAACCGGGGGGTTCCAGTTTTTTTGGAGTTCAGCGTGAAATTTATCTGGCGCTGGAGAGCAGTCCCGAGACTCATCAGTACGATTCAATACATGAACTGCTATTTGATATTCTTTTGAGGGAGAATATTATCAAAGCAGCCAGGCAGCTTCATGGGAGCCGTGTGGAGTTTGCACCCTTTAATACATCACGCTTTAATTCGCGCATATGGAGAAGGACCAAATATGGATACCTGCTGGATCCATCTGTTTTACCGTCCGATGCAATCATGGATGTGTTTACGAACAGCTGGGAATATGCTTTTGAATGTACAACAGCCATTGTGCTGATTTTTTATAAAGCTGTATTGGACTCCATTTCTGTCAGCCGCTTCAATACACTATTTCAGGGACTTCTTGTATGGGATTGGAATTATGATCACGATCTGTCGATTGTTACCAAAAGAGGCCGGAATTTCATACCTGGTGATGTAGTTTATTTTTACAATCCTGATTATGATCATCCAGTTTGGACAGGTGAGAATTCCGTTTATTTGGGCGGGGGCATGTTCTTTGGGCATGGAGTAGGAATGGAAAGCGAAGCAGGGATGATAAGAGCTCTTAACACGCTTAGAAAGCCAGGTGCTACAAGGGATGCTTATCTCATTTCACAGCATAGCCGATTGAACGTGAAGTATCTATCCCAGTTTGCCAAGCGACCATTATCTATAGTGTGAAACGCAATAAAGCTGACATTTCAATAGGGTGAATCGCTTATTTTTCAGAAGCCATTCACCCAGAATTATCCTCAATTGTAGTATATTAAGACGATTTTACTCATACCTCGATATTTGTATCCTAAAGAAGGCATATTTCCTGAGAATGTGGGAAAACAAAAGATAATGATTATAGATATATATACACCAAATTACTTGATGTTTAAACATTAAAGGAGACAGAAATATGAAATTATCCCAGGTTATTAATTGCCTAAAGGATAGCGGGGAGATGGGTGTACTTACAGACAATCCTGATATTACAGGGATTGAAATGGATTCACGCAAAGTGGGGAAAGGAAGCCTTTTTGTTGCTATTAAAGGTTTTCAGGCAGATGGACATGACTTCATTGGACAAGCTGTTGAAAATGGGGCGGCTGCCGTAGTGGGTGAGGAAGCAATTGAGTTAAATGTGCCTTACATAAAAGTAACGGACAGCAGAACCAGTCTGGGGAAACTGGCGAATTGCTTCTATGATCGCCCATCAAGAAAGCATAAAATAATAGGTATTACAGGAACTAATGGGAAAACGACCACTGCCTATATTTTAAAGCATATACTGGAGACTGCAGGCAGGACCTGCTCCCTCTTGGGTACTGTATCAAACCTTATTAATAACAAGGAATATAAGACCTGCAACACGACACCGGATGCCTTGCAGATTCAAAAAATGCTGAGTAAAAGCCATGATGAGTTTGTCGTTATGGAGATTTCTTCTCATGCGCTGGAACAGTCAAGAACTGAAGGTCTGGAATTAGACTACGCGCTATTTACTAATCTGGCTCATGACCATCTGGATTATCATGATAGTATGGATCGGTATTTTTATGATAAAAAGAAAATCTTTACCTTGTTAAAAGAAGACGGTAAAGGAGTCGTCAATCTTTATAATTCATGGGGAGAAAAAATGGCAGGGCTTCTGCAAAATGAAAAGATTCCGTTGATTATGCTGGGTGATGAGAAGTGCTGCTCAATAAAAGACACTGCTATAAATGGGAAGACTGTTTTTATTCTCGAGGTGAGAGGGAAATCGTTTGAAATTGAATTTCCTCTTCCGGGCCACCATAATGTTTATAATGCAGCAATGGCTTTTTTGACAGGTATTGAATTGGGGATAGACCCGGAAGATATGATTAAGGCTTTGGCTTCATTTCCGGGTATACCCGGACGTTTTGAAATGATTATTCATCCATCAAGAGCTAAATTTGTCGTGGATTATGCTCATACAGTGGATGCGTTTGAATATTGTCTGGACACTGCGAAGCAGCAGGGGGCTGAAAGAATCCTTCAAATTTATGGATTCCGGGGCGGAAGAGATCAATCAAAACGTGTGGATATGATTAAAGTTTCGGCAAAATACTGCCATAAATTTTATTTGACCGCTGATGACCTCAACGATGAGTGTGAAAATGAAATGTTAAGCCAATTAATTTCTCTGAACAATGAATATGGAGACGGTAAGGGTGAAGTGATCCCCGACCGGACATTGGCTATCCGGAAAGCTTGGGCTGAAGCAAAAGAGAATGACTGGATCTTTATTACCGGGAAAGGTCCTGAAGCTTATCAACAATCTTTTGCTTTACCGGCAGATAATGATTTTGGAAACCTTAAAGCTGCTGAATACCGGAAGAAAACAGGCAGTCTTATAAAAAAAGGGTGTAGACCATGACTTGGTCTGCACCCTTTTTGTCTATTCAATAAGGTCTAAATAATCAGCTACAATTCCATCCAGTGGAAAATGCTTTAATTTATCTGCTTCTTTCTTGGAACGCACAGTCCAGGCAATTGCTTTCATGCCATTTGCATGTATTAAATCGATCACGCGCTTATTAACCACCGTCCACTTAGGATTCAGGTAGCTTGCATATTCGGCAATATTTTTTATCTCCATTTTGTCAGGAGGATAGTTGATTAAGATGGCGACAGGGATTTCCGGCATCAGTTCATGAAATAATCTCATTGAAGCAGTTTCAAATGACTGCACAATAATATGGTCTTGACCTTTTGAATCAAGTTTTCTTTTTTTTAGTTCCTCGGCGATCATCTTTTCAATGCCCGGATATAGGGATGGTTTCTTTAACTCAATTAAAAGCCCGACACGATCCGCATATTTGTCCAAGACCTCTTCAAATGAAGGGATACAGGCACCGCTGAATTTTGCAGAAAACCAGCTGCCGGCATCCATTTTTCTGAGCTCATCAAAGGTAAAGTCAGAGACTTTTCCTTTATGGTCAGTTGTACGGTCTACAAGGGAATCGTGAATCACGACCAGCCTTCCATCCTTGCTTAATTGCACATCAATTTCCAGATAATCTGCTCCCATTTCGATTGCCCGGTCATATGAGGGAAAAGTATTTTCCGGGCAGTAGCCGGCAACTCCCCGATGGCCAATTCTTTTTATCATATGTGCATTATTTGCTATTTTCTTAATGCCGAAAAATGAAATAACTGTAGCTAAAGCTGTAAAAATCACATTTTTCATTACCTTCAAAGTCATTTCTCCTCGCCATTTTTGCTCATCTTATAGGATGTGAAAACATTTTGTCAACTGCAGAGGATTACCAAGTTTTGATCCTGTTTATTCCCAATCCTCATAAACAATTGTACCGCCAGTCAAATCCAGGGTATTTCTTTCGCCTTTATAAAAAAGTTTTCCTTCTTCTTCAACTATAAGGTTTTCATATGTAAATACACTCTTTCCGGAAGGAAGCTGGATGATGATTTTCTCACCCAGTTCTTTTTTGGGGGCTTCTATAGTAATGAGGCTTTGAGAATAAAAATATAATGCTGTAAAGACAGCAGCTAAACATCCCAATAGGACAATTGACACCAGCATAAATTTGCTCTTAGGCTTCTCCATATGCAATTCAGATCTTGTCATGATTCCTATCCCTCCGCTAACCAGATATATTGGTTTATTCCACCATTTTTCACCATTTAATCCTCAAAAGGATTTTAAATCCTCAAATATGGTATGCAGGAATAGTAATGAAAATGACTATAATTGGGTGAAAGTTAGACAAGCAGAAGAAGCAGCAGTGTCAATTGGGAAAATTAAGAAAAATGAAATATTTTCTGGCCTTTGTCCGTATATAAATTAAGCTTTAATAGTAAAAAGGAAGGAGGCACGGGATTGATAGCCTGACTATAAAAATGAATAGGATGGTTTGGCAGAAGCAGAGGCAAAGAGAAAAATTGCCGAGGCATTTGAACAGTATGGCCAGGCGGCTATGATGGATATGGTCATTAACATGCTTCCGGAATATGCGAAACAGCTTGCTAGCCCGTTATCGAATATTGATAAGATTACAGTGGTTGATACAGGGGTGACTGCACTAATGGCGGTGCCAATAAAGTAACCGGCTATGCCGCCAACCTGATGTCCACTATGCAGGAAAGCCTGAAAGCTTCATCCGGCATTGACGTGAATGAGCTTCTCCAAATCATTTCAGGCAAAGGAAGCGTCCGCCAAAGCCTGGAGCAGCTGACTGAGGAAATCAAAGAAAAAGAACCCGTCCAGACCGCTAAGTATATCCAGGCCACTCTCTCGCTCATAAGAAATAATGAAATTGCCTATTTTTATCTGGGGAGATAACCTGAAAATGCCGTTATATCAACAAAAAATAGAAGCCTTCACACCGAAGGCTTCTATTTTGCGCAGAAAACTGTGTATTCGTCTATCGCACAATCTGGGTGAATTGAATAGGATATATTGAATCAAACAAAGGAGGTAATTGACTATGTCAGACGGTTGCGGATACGGCGGCGGTTTCGCCCTTTTAGTTGTATTGTTTATTTTACTGATTATTATCGGTGCTTCTTGGGGTTACGGTGGATTCTACTAATAAAATATGCAGACAGATTTAATTGGCAAGGGAGGGGATTTTATAATGTATGGCTACGGATATGGCGGCTGCGGATACGGTGGTGCTGGATATGGCGGGGGCTTTGCGCTAATTGTGGTTCTATTCATCCTATTGATCATCGTAGGTGCTTCTTGCTTTAAGTGGTAATAGATTAAAAAGAAAAGCAGGGGAGCCTGCTTTTCTTTTGTATGCATACATAACAGTGTTTCCAAAGATGCCAAATGGGGAAAAGAAGCAGCATAAAAGAAATAGGGAGGTTTGCAAAATGGATGAACTTAAAACACAGGATCGGGAAAACACTATGAGGGAAATTTACTCCATATTGGAGGGCGGCCTTCAGCGGGAAATGCATCAAAATGAATATAAGCTTGTTTCCGAGTGGGTAAGCGGTTTTAATCTGGAGGAAAGAGCTACGATATTAAATATGCTCAAGGAGCTTACCAATAAACATATCCGAATTGATTAATGGTATCCGGGGCAGATGCATGTATCCGATTGCTGAACATGAGCCTATTGACAATAAAAGCCAGAAGCTTATATACTACAATCAAACAGGTTGAAAGGATGATTTAGGGGCATGAAGTTATAATCTTATTTTTTCTGGTATCTTTTTATATTTAAAAAGTTTATCCCGGAGAACATAGGATTAGTGTGCCCTTTTTTAATCATTCCTTATCGGAAGTGATGTCTGCTTATTTGTCTTTAAGCGGATTATATTTTATTTAGGCGCGCGTTTTTTATGTATTTGCACCATGTCCAATGATGGGTGCACAGTCCTCTCCGGGTATGGGGAGGTTTTTTTATGTGTGCAAATAAAATCAGCAATCACCACAATAACGGTATACCGGTTATCATGGCCAGGGATCTTCAAAAATCATTCGGAGATAAAATGGTTTTTTCTAATTTGGAATTCGATATTTATCAGCAGGATCGAATTGGTCTTGTTGGCTTAAATGGCACAGGTAAGACTACATTGGCCAATATTTTATTCGGCAGTATCCAGGCGGATAAAGGGACAATCGAGCGGATGAAGGAGCCATATAGAATCGCCTATCTGCATCAGTCAGCAGATTATTCTGTGAGTGATATTCATGCTCCTGACCAAAGCCCGGAAGAAGAAATTGTCCGTCAGGCAAGCAGATTAGGACTCTCAAAACTCCGAGAATGGAAAACGGAAAGGCTTGATTCTTTAAGCGGGGGAGAAAGATTGAAGCTCTCCTTAGCTAAGGTTTGGTCATCAAAACCGGATATGCTGATTTTGGATGAACCCACCAATCATTTGGATTTACAGGGAATCGAGTGGCTTATTGGGGAGATTGGCCAATTCTGCGGTCCTGTCATGGTCATTTCCCATGACCGTCACTTCCTTGATCAGGCTGTCCGCAGGATTTTTGAGCTGCAGGAGGGCATTTTAACCATGTATGACGGCAATTACACAGCCTACCGGGAACAAAAACAGAAAAATTATGATGATCAGCTTCATCAATTTAATGTTCAGCAAAGAGAGATCGATCGGATCGAAAATCAGATGGCCAATTTAAAAAAATGGTCAGAAAAAGCTCACAGGGAATCAACTAAGGGCGGAAGTCCTTCTGAAAATAGGCAGATGGGCTTTAAAGAATACCACAGAGTGAAGGCTAAAAAGATGGATCAGCAGGTGAAGTCAAAAATGAAAAGGCTTCAGCAGGAACTGGATAAAAATAGAATTGAGAAGCCGGCAGAAGAGGCAAAAGTGCACTTTCAATTTGATTCAGCAGGCAAACGGGGAAAAAGGATCATTGAAGCTAAAAACCTCTCAAAAAGCTTTGGAGATCGGACTCTTTTCAAGGATAGCCAGTTTTATATAAAGCATGGCGAAAAAATAGGGATTCTTGGATCAAACGGGACTGGCAAGACCACTTTTATCCGTATGCTGCTGGAAGAGATACCCCCTTCTGATGGGGAACTCTGGATTAGCAGCACTTTAAAGATTGCCTATTTAAACCAGGATATTAATGATTTACCGTTAACCAAAAACGCCATTGAAGCACTTGATCTCAGCGAACGGGAGCAGATTTACAGGGCAAGGACCCTATTGGCAAATCTGGGTATGAAGGAAGCGAAGTTAACTCAGCCGATTGGACAGCTGAGCATGGGGGAGCGAATCAGGGTGAAGCTCACAGACATGCTTTTAAAGGAATATGACGTCCTAATATTAGATGAACCGACTAATCACTTGGATTTGCCAAGCAGGGAGCAACTTGAAAAAACGCTCAGGGAATTTTCAGGTACACTTATCATTATTTCGCATGACTTATATTTTTTGGAAAAATTAAGCACAAGATTGCTTGTATTTGAAAAAAATAAAATCACCAGATTTGATATGAACCTGAAGGAGTATCGTATGAAATCCAGAAGGTCCCAGCAGGAAAAAGCTCATGATTCCACAAAAGACCGGATCATGGTGATTGATAACCGCATCAATGCGATTCTTGGAGAACTCAGTCTGCTTGTTCAGGGTGACAGCAAATATGCCCAATTGGATAAGGAGTTTAATGGCTTAGTAAAAGAAAAAAGAACATTGTTAAATCAATAAGTGCAAAAAGGCAGGCCCCAATAATAATGGGCCTGCCTTCACATCTGATTTACTTCTTTTTAGTGCTGTTATTATTCTTCTTTTTTGCATTAATCCACAGTTTTCCATCTGCTGTCTTGCGGGCTTCATTGCCGTAGTCATCCATCACTTTCACTTCAATTTCGGCACCAGGTGCTTTTACATTTGAAGTGGCAGTATAGTAGCCGACATAATGGCCCGGGGAAGTTTCCATCATTGGAAGCTCAGTTGCGTTATTCAGGTGGCCGCCAGCATTTGTTAAAGGCATTCTGATGGCAAAGGTAGCTTTTAACCCTGGTTCACTATCAAATTCGATTTTTACCGATTCGCCTTTTTTAAGCTCCTTGTCTTCTGCAGGAAGAAGATTTTCTATGGAAGGAGCTGTATATTTAGCATCGACTGTGATTGTTTTCTCTTCGCTGTTTTTCGCTTTATCCTGTGCTGTTACTGTAATGGTGTTTTCACCTTCATCCAGCAGGATGCGAAGAGAGTATTCACCGTCTGTAACCTTTGCTGTCTGGCCGTTTACTTTTACCCAATCAAGGTTATCGTCAGAAACGGTTCCCTTAACAGTGACTGTTTCTTTGTTTGTTTTCGATTTATCTGCAGGGCTTGTAATGGACAGTTCCGGTTTTGTTTTATCATATATTACTTTTACAGGTTCAGAAGCATCAGTGGACCCTGACTCTGTTGATGCTTTGGCAGTAAGTGTGTTTTCCCCTTCAGTAAGTGAAATCTCTGCTGAGAAAGTGCCTTCGTCTGTACTGCCAGCCGATGCGACTTCTTCTCCATTATTAAATACTTTTACAGTAGTTGTAGGAGCGGAAGTACCTTCAATAGTAACTTTACCCTGGTTTGTAAATGTTCCATCCGCTGGTGAAGTAATGACAGGTGCTGTAACTTCATAGTTTACTGTCGCGCGAATCATATAGTTACCTTCATCTTCAGGCGACGGTGACCAAGCTCCGCCTACAAGCTGCCAGCTGCGTCCTGCATACTCTCCATCCTCATCTGTGCCAAGGCCAGGAGCATTAGGATTTGGTGCTGATTGGATATAGACCATATAGAAGTCGCCATTTGTAACGATTCCTTCGTCACTAAGATCTACATGTGTCCATTCACCGTTTCTTAATGCTGTTGCTTCAAATGGGCCTGCAAGTTTCTTGCCTGGGGCTCCGTCCGGTCCGCTCGCATCGTATACTTCCACTTTGAAGTCTGTACCGCCCGGAGTCGGCCAGCTTGTATCCCAGAAGCGGAATAATCCGCCGGTAACCATTGCGCTGTCATGGCCGGATGCAAGGGACATTTTAACTGCCCAGCCATTGCCGGCATCGTAGAATGCACGAGCATTTTCAGCTGTGCCATCATCATATCCGATTTCACCCGGATATCCGATAAATGGCTTAAGCTCAATGTTTTGCTCAAGAGTTGAGCCGCCTTCGATCGTGATGCTCTGCTCCTTGCTGTAGTAGGAAGGTGCCATTGCTTTTAAAGTGTATGTGCCTTCATAGGCTGTGAGTGTATATTCACCGTTTTCATTTGTTGTTACTGGCTGTACTGCCGCATCTTCAATTAAAAGAAGCGTAGTATTTGCAACAGGCTCTCCAGTTGCTTCATTTGTCACAACACCTGTGACAGTGCCTTTTGGTATTTCCTCAAGGACGAAATTTGCAGTCGCTTCTCCATCCTGCGGTATATTTACATTTTGTGTTTGAGAACGATAGCCGTATGCTTCCGCTTTTACAGTGAAATCACCTGAAGCATGTGTCATTTCAAAAGATCCGTTTTGAGGATTAGTAAATACGGACCTGCCTGATTCCAGCACACTTACTTCGGCAGTAAGCGGAAGAAGATCAGGTGCCGGCTGATGCTGTTTCTCATCATCTTTTGCTGGTGCATCCTTTTCAGGAACAATTTTATCAGGATTTACCTTTTCCTTCTTTAATTCTGCAGAAGGTTTATCCTTGCTGATGCCAAGCTGTGCTTTGCCTGCAGGTTCAGCTGGAGTATCAGATAACCTTACATCATCAATATACCAGCCTTGCTTCTGAACAGAGCCATCTGTAGTTACATTGAATGCTACATAAATTCTCTGTCCTGCGTATGCACTTAAGTCTACTTCTGCATTAACCCAGTCTGTTGTATTGCCGTTTACGCGCAGAGCCTGTTCCCAGTTTTCCATATCGGTTGATACAAAAACGTGACCATAATCATAACGGTTTTCAAGCTCGTGCCATTGCTTAAATTGAAGGTAGGCATTTCCTTCCGGCAGGTCAATAGGAGGCATCTGCAGATTCATGTTTGCTCTATTTGCATAGTTGCCGTCAAGTTTAGTTGCATATACCTTTTCCCCGGATGCTGCATTGCCAGGACCTGATGATGGAACTCCCCACTCCCAGCTGTTTTCCGGTCCATACGAAGTCCAGCCGGCCGGCTGTGATTCAAAGTCCTGAGAATAGCCAATGCTGATTCCTGGTCTTACCGCCACTTCATAGGAGTCTGTTTCAGTTAAATTCCCGCCAAAATCATTGATCTTCCATTTATAAGTTACAGAAGGTTCAGCTATGTCTTCTCCAGGAATAACTGCCTGGTAAGTACCATCTTTATAGTTGCCGTCTGTTCTTTCGGCCTCAATGGCGGCCCAGCTGCCGTCAGCTTTTAAGTATTCAAGATCCACTCTTGTGACGCTTACATTATCTGATGCAGTCAATTCAAGTGCGAGATCCATTCCTGCATATGTTTCCTGAGGTGCTTCATGATTGGCTTCAGGAGCTTCGGAGTCATCTCCTTCTTTTGCAACCTGGCCTTTAATTTTTCCAAGACCGGTCAGTACGGAAGAAACCGCATCGAAGGCATTTACGAGTCCGTATCCAAAACCATTATTTGGTGTCTCAGGATAAGTACCATTTGTCAAAGGAGTAGAGGTGGTCAGCAGAATTTCCTCCATCTCTTCAACAGTCAGACTTGAGTCAACCTGGCGGAGCAGCGCGGCAACGGCAGAAACATGCGGCCCAGCCATGGAGGTTCCGTTCCAGCCGCCTTCATATCCGCTTCCGGGAACTGAGGAACGTATGTTAACTCCTGGTGCAGATACATCAGGCTTAACTTCTTGGTATGGAGATGGCCCTTGCAGTGAAAAGCTTGCTAAGCCATTGTTAATATCAGTCGCACCAGTAGCAAATGATTCCGGGTAGTTTGCTGGTGTTGCAACTGAACCAGGTCCGCCTGGATTAAACAATGTAGTGTTTCCTGCAGAGAATTCCGGGAAAATTTCAGCTGCACGCCATGCCTGCACCATTGGACGATACCATTCATCCAGTCCAGGTCCGCCGCCCCAAGAATTATTGACAACATCGGGTGCTTTTTCAGGATGCGGATTTCCTTCAGCATCCTTTGGAGCCAGGATCCATTCACCGGCTTCAAGAAGGTCTACATCAGTTCCGCCGTTTGCAGTAAAGGCTTTTACTGCGATCCATTTCGCACCAGGTGCAACACCGATCTGATTGCCTCCATTCGGCTCGGCACCAACCATAGTTCCAGTTACGTGGGTTCCGTGACCCTGATCATCGTAAGGAACTGTCTGCCCTGCAGTGGCATCAAACCAGCTGAATTCATGTACTGGAGAATCAGGCTGTGCAGGGTTATAGCCCCGGTACTTTTCTTTTAATGCCGGGTGGTTCCACTGAACACCTGTATCAATAGATGCAACGACTGTACCGGATCCATCAATTCCCATCTCCCATACAGCAGGAGCTCCGACGCGGTCGATGTTCCATTCGATCGAGCTGGTTTCTGCTTGTGTTTTAAGAGATTTTTCTGCCTCTTTAACAGGTTTATGAAGCTGTCTTGTTTCATTTGGAAGAATCTTTTCTACTTCAGGGAATACTGCGATTTGCTCCATAACGTCTTTAGTAGCTGTTACTGCAATTGCATTGACGATGTAGAAGGATTGAACATCTTTTGCCTTGCCGTCTTTTTCCTGTTTTTGAAGAAAATCGGCGACATGGCCTTGAGTTTCAATAGCTGTAGATCTTAGTGAGGACAGGACTGCAGAGCGTTTCATGTATTTTGATTTAGAGGCTGTCAGTTTTTGTGATGCAGCCGCTTTTTCAGCCTTCTTGACTGCTGCTGAAGTATCGGCCTGTTCTTTGAATTTAATCAGGAATGTTACTTTATCTTCTTTGTCAAATTGTTTAAGCAGTGAGCTGTTAATTTTACTTTTTGCTGTCTGAGGAGCAGCTTTCTTAACTGAAGTATGCGGAGAGCTCTTGCTTTCTGCCGACCCTATGCCTGGGAACATCAGCGGCAAAATCAGAAAGGCTGTCAGCATCACATACAGAATGCGATTCAATGATTTTCTTTTTCTTTTCAAAAAATTCCCTCCTTGTTTTGTTAATTCATTTAAATTGCTGGTTTGCAATGAAGAACTCAACCACCTCCTATGGGTACTTTCCAAAAATGGAAAACCCTGCCGTTATCCTGTACTTTAGCTAAATTAAAGGCTGGAGATTGTCGAAAATTAATGTTTTTTGCAGTGGTTTTATGAAAATAGCCATAAGGCTTCATACGTCAATAAGGGTTACATGCTTAAAGAATGAACTTTTTATGGTTATTTATAGAGTAAAAGTATCATTTTTCCATATAGTCAAATGAATCTTGGAAAAAATAAGGAAAAGGAGGGAGGCAGTATTTTCACAGAATGATAAAATAAATAAAAAGGGTGGAGAACTTAAAGGAAACCTTTACTCAAAATTGAAAAAAATGAACAGAAGATGGGTAGTCTGGGGTGTAACTTTATTCATCTTTTTACAGGTGAAAAGAGATTGAAAAAAGTTACGGTTAAAAAGGCGCTTTCTCGGATTTTTCTCAAATTTGATGCTTAGGAATCAGATTGTTTTAAAATATAGGATAAATGAACAGGTTCTGGATTATGGTTTTACCAAATGTTTTACATAAACAATGGAAAAGTGTTTCTTTTCTGATTCTTATTCGTCTAATACTATGCGAGGGGGCGCCACAATGGAGAGAATATCGGCAGAAGCGTTTGAAGATATATACAGCGAGTACAGCGATCGAATTTATGGATACATATTTCTTCTCGTAAATGATAAGGAAGTGGCGGAAGATCTGACACAGGACACCTTTATCAAAGCCTACAAATATATGAATCAATTTAATGGGGAGTCCCATATCTTTACGTGGCTTGTCCGGATATCAAGAAATGTAGCCATTGATTATTTGCGCAAAAAAAGCAGATTCAAATTTTTCTCAATAGAAAAATTCCAGCTCCAATCAGAAGAAGATACTCCTACAGAAATAATGATTAAGGGTGAAAAAGTCACACTCTTATATGAAGCAATCCGCCATTTGAAATTAAGCTATCAAGAAGTGCTGATTTTGAGAAAGATAAAGGAGTTTTCCATCAAGGAGACGGCCGAAATCTTGAATTGGTCCGAAAATAAAGTGAAAATCACCACTTCCAGGGCACTCGCAGCGCTAAAAAAAGAATTGCAGAAAAGGGGGGAAATCCATGAAGAGCTCATTCGGATCCGATAATTCCTTTCGAGAATTGGGACGTATTCCGCGGTCTCAAAAGCAAAAGCAGGAGAGTCTGCAAAAAATATTGAGGAGCATAGAGGAAAAACCTGAAAGAAAGAAAGCTATTTTCCCGAGATTTTTATCTGCTGCCGCTGTAATGGCTGCTTGTGTCATGTTCGCTTTTATTATTTTTTCTGAGGATTCTATGACCAGAGGCAGCAGCAGTTCAGAGATGCTTGGGAATAGCTTTATAAGCCAAACAACTATTGCTATATCAGAAACCGAGAAAAGCTTCTCTGCCGATGGAAAGTATACGGCTGAAACCGCGACTGTAAAAGATCCAAAGTGGGAAAACACGGCAAGAAATGCGATTAATTCGGCAATCCTTTCAGAGGCAGTCATTGATGCCAAACCAACCTATGATATCCAATTTAATTTAAAGGGAAAAGAGCCGGTAAAGATGAAAGTCTGGAACGAGCAAGGCGAAGTTTACTTTAAGCTGATTGACAGTGAAGAAATTTATTCAGTTCCTGCTGCAGAGGGCTCCATATTTTTTGAATATATAGAAGCAATCGCACAAAGCATTCAAAAGACTCCTTAATTTGACTCCTGTAAGGGGTCATTTTTTTAGGCAGAAAGAGCTTGAATTCGACAATTATCGAGAATTTTTTCAAAAATCGGATTTCTGGGACTGACACTTAGCCCGTTATTATTTTCCTTATTTGCCAGTTTTACAGACTATAATATTACTTCAAAAATGAATTTTATCGGCCTTGATAATTTCAAACGCATGTTTACGATTGATGACCTTTTTAAAACGTCACTATGGAACACTTTATAGAAGGTTCGAATATCGCATCAGGCACGAAAGGATAACAAAAACGGCTAAGCGATTCGCTTAGCCGTTCTTTTCATTGTATAGGGCAATAGGTTCTCCATTCTCCGTCAACGCACACCTTGTGGCGGGGAACATAGCATTCAATGACCACAGAATCCGGATTCAGCCCGTTTTCTTCAAGCTGGAATGATACTGAAGCTTCGGACTCAGTGTCAGCGGATGAGCAGGGATACCCGCCGCGCCATTCATACTTTGTACAGTAGTAGCATAGCTGGCCGGATGCTTTGGCTTTATCGGAAGAGACTGTATTGATTTTGGCCGCTTCTTTAATCAGCTGTGTTTTTTTCAATTCTACTTCTGTTAAATAATCAGTAAAGGTGCTGTCTTTTGAGATATCTATCTTGGTCTCTTCCTCAGATTTCAGGTCTCTTACATAAAAAGCCTGATCCTCAATAAGCCTGCTGTAATCAACCAGCCGCACTTTTAATTCCTTCCCGGACTCAAAGGAGAAAGATAGAAGGGACGAAAAATTTACGAGAGCTTTTTCATCTAAGGAAATATTTTTTTCGTTGTATTCAATTTCATATTGCACTGTCCAGCCATATTGTTTTCCTTTTTCATCAATAAGAGCTTTTGGCTGGGTGGAGGCATCTTTTAATATAGAAGATTTGAATTCCTTAAACTCATCAGATTTCAACACAGCTTTCATGAAATCTTTCTCAGTCAAATCAGCAGTACTGCTTTTGGGCTGTGCAGAAACATTGCCTGAGAAAACTAGTAAAATAGTCAAGAATAAGAAAATATACTTTTTCATCACATACCTCCTAAAAGTATTGTCCAATATAAGATTAACCTATATTTCCATATTTAGGAATGGTGCGATGTGATTATATTTATCTAGTATATTTTATCTAATCTGAATATAAAAACAGCCTTGTGGTAAAAGACTTTTTAAGGCGAATTAATTAATATTATAGAAGCTTTTTGTATTATCATATAGCTTCTTAAGGGCGCTGCTGAAAGATATTTCTTTTAGTTTAGCAAGGGCACTGATGGAATGGGCCATCATGGAAGGGTGGGTAGGTTTGTTTTTAAAAGGGCCTTCGAATTCCCATGGGCCATCTGTTTCTGCCATCAATTTATCCAGTGGGTAATCCCGTACGAGGCCCTGTATTTCTTTTTCATACACGATATCTGGAGTAAAGGATATGTAATACCCATTGGAAATCAGCCTGCTTGCTGCAGCAGTGTCACCTTTAAACCAGTGGAAATGAGCCTTTTTAATCGAATGCTTTTCCAATAAATTGCACACAATCTGTGCATCATCATAAATTGCATGGAGGATAATGGGCTTATCCCGTTTTTTAGCAAGCTTTATGAATTCTTCGAGAAGTTCAATATATCCGCCTTGAATCTTGCTCCCCTCAGATCTCAAATAGTATGGAAGGCCAACCTCGCCAACAGCAGCCATCTGCTCTGTGTGAGTCTTTATCCAGCTGAAAAGCTCTGATATATCATGATCATTGGGCAGAACCTGTTCAGGGTGAAAACCAAAGGCAGGTTTAACAAAGGGATAGATTTCTGCAAGAGCAAGGTTTCTTTTGCAGGAGGTTAAATCGCTTGAAACAGTAATAAGTGAAAGCTTAAACGGCAATTCATGAAACATTTTTTCTAAATCAATATCGCTGTACTTATCAAGATGAATATGGGCATCAATATAATTATCCATGCTGTTGCCTCCTAATGATTTTTCAGCGCAAGATGGATGCTTCTTTTGCATTCAAGGAAATTTTTATCCAGGAAAATTCCCTCCATTCGCGGCCGCCCAAAAGGAACTTTAAATTCTTGAACCACTTTAGCAGGCTTGCTGCCGAGTATTAATATTCGATCAGAGAGGTAAATGGCTTCTTCGATATTGTGAGTGACAAACAGAATCGTCGGCTTATGTTCATTCCAAATATCGAGAAGCCATTTTTGCATATCAAGACGGGTAAGTTCATCCAAAGCTGAAAAAGGTTCATCCAGCAGTATGATTGGCTGCGGGCTTAATAGTGCCCGGATGAAGGCGGCCCTTTGCTTCATGCCTCCTGATAATTCATGTGGAAATGCATTTTCATAGTCACCGAGTCCCGCTTTTTGAAGCATTTTTCTGGCAGTTTCCGGATCGGCTTTCCCCATAATTTCCTGGCCAAGCAGAACATTCTGAAGGATAGTTCTCCATGGCATCAGGGAAGGTGTCTGGGGCATATAGCTAATTGACCCGCGTTTGCCGGTGATTTCGGCATTTTGAAGCATTATGGACCCTTCATCAGGCAGAAGCATCCCGCCAATCAGGTTAAAGATAGTGCTCTTTCCGCTGCCTGATGGACCTAAAATCGAAACAAACTCTCCTTCATTTACTTGAAAACTCAAATTGCTTAAAACCAGATTTGAGTCAAAACTTTTCGTTAGAGAATTAACCGATAATTGTATCATTTCCTGCCACTCTCCCTGGACTTCCATTTAATAAGCAAACGTTCTGACAGTAATATACCTCCAAAAAGCAGCAAACTTAACAGCATAATCGCAAGTATGGCTACAAAAACGCGGTCTGTCCGAAAGGAAGAAGAGGCTAAAGTCATATATACCCCTATTCCGGCTTTAGCTCCGAGCCATTCAGATATTACAGCACCCATCACACTATAGGTTGCAGAGATCTTTAGCCCGGAAAATAAAGATGGAAGGGAATGGGGAAGCTCAAGCTTCCAAAACAGCTGTCCTCTGCCGGCTCCAGCCATCAGCATATAATGCCTGAGATCTGCCGGAGTTTGCCGAAAACCATCCAATGCTGCAACAGTAATGGGGAAGAAGCATACCAGCGTAATGACAATAAGTTTTGGAAGTATGCCAAATCCAAACCATACAACCAGTAAAGGAGCCAGAACAATTATTGGCACATTTTGTGAAAGGATGAGAAGCGGGTAAACAGACTCCCTTATAAAAGGTAATAAGTGCAATATTACAGCTGTAAGCAATCCGATGACAGTGCCAATGGCAAATCCCCATAATGAAAGCAGGACTGTCGATTGAAGATGCGGGCGGAATCCATCCCAGCCTAAAACCCCCTCCTGAATGATATCGGTCGGGGGAGGCAGGAGCCAGACAGGGACCTCTGCCAGATTTACCGCCACTTCCCAAAGAATGAATAAAAGGAGGAGAACCGCAGCCGGCCTCCACCCTTTTCTGAATACATTGATCATGGACGGTACTTCTCCGTTAAATCACTCATTTCAATTCCATCGGGCTGATAGAGAATCTTAACCTGTGAGATTACATTGCTGCTTCCTTTTTCAATCATTTTTCTGTTCATATCAGCAATGATTTTCAATAAATGTTCTAAATCGCCTTCCATCGTTGTTTCGAGTGGATGCACTTCGAACTTAACACCGGATTGCTGAATGACACTGATTGCTTCATCAACGTACGGGATAACACTTTCCCCATCTTTAGTTTTTGGAATGATTTGAATGCTTACAAGTGCGTTTGCCATTTCATAAACTCTCCTTATTCCGGCAGGAAATCATTTGTAAATGCTTTGCCGGCATCTAATTCTTTATCTAAAAGACCATTTTCATGCATCCAGTCTGCATAGTTTTCCCAGACCTCAAGCTTTTGTTCTCCCCATCTGGCAGCATCGTCCTGATAGCGCGGGGATAGCCACTCCTGGCTCTTTTTGACCAGTTCGCTGTCCAGGTCAGGAGCATTCTTTAACAAAATATCAGCTGCTTCCTCAGGCTGGCCGATTGCAAATTCATATCCTTTGGCTGCAGCTTTTACAAATGCTTTGACAGTATCCGGATCATCTGCAATCATTTTTTCACTCGTTGCCAGAACAGGCGTGTAGTAATCCAGTTTTTCTGAGTAGTCTGTGAGGTAGACCATGTTAATCTTTTCCCCCCGAAGCTCAGCTTCTACACCTGTCCATCCGTAATAAATCCATGCGAAGTCTATATCTCTTTTAACCGCTGTAAAAAAGTCTGCATCTCCCATGTTCACAATTGATACCTTATCAGCATCGGCATTTTCCTTCTTCATTAGGGAGTCAATTACTGATTTTTCTACAGGAGCTCCCCACCCGCCATACGTTTTTCCTTCAAAGTCTTTCGGTGATTTAATGTTTTTTTCAGCAGGGGATGCAAAACCGGAAGTGTTGTGCTGAATGACAGCCGCTATTGATACCAGCGGCACACCCTGTACACGGGCTTCCGTGATGCTTTCCTGATAGCTGACACCGAAATCAGCCTTGCCTGATGCCGTCAATTGATCTGCACCTGCTTCACCTGGCATGATAATCTCGACATCGAGCCCTTCTTCTTTAAAATAGCCTTTTTCTTTTGCGGCATATAAGCCGGTATGATTGGTATTTGGCGTCCAATCCAGTACGACAGTAACTTCTTTCAATTCTTGTTTGCTGCCTGGATCTTCATTTCCAGTCTTAGCATCCTGGCCGCTGCCGGCACAGCCGGATAACAGCAGCATCGCAGAAATAACTGCTATACACTTTTTCATACAGAAACCTCCCAAAAAAGCTTTATGTAGTAAGGAAAGTTGATATTAGTCTGCCCAGAAAATAAAAAACGCCCCGGCATAATACCGGGACGCATATAAAAAACAATTTATTTTTGTTTAAGAATATGTTCCCTACGCCGGTATTAGCCAGATCAGGTTCAAAGGGTCAGCATCTTAAGGATGAAGTCTCAACCGGCACACCGGTTCCCCTACATTTCTTGCTATTTAATTTTAACAGGCATGAATACTTTCCATGATTTATTATAGCAGACATTATCAAAATGGGCACCATTTGAAAATTATTTCATTTCAATAGTCCGGCTCTCTTTCCATGTTTTGAATTTCTCAAGTTCACCTGTAATCTGACTGACGGCAAAACCAAGTACTGCTGCATCATCGAGGATACCCATTCCAATTAAAAAGTCTGGAACCAGGTCGATAGGAGAGACAAAGTATAGGATGGATGCAATAATAAAGATAATTGATTTTTTGGAGATATGCCGGTAATCGCCTTTTGACCATGCCTTAACTAAATCGATCAGCAGCTGAAACTTTTCCCATATATCACTTAACGAAGATTTGTTTTTCTCAGCTTTAAGTGTAGCCTTTTTTAGCAGGCCTTTTGTTTTTTCAGGATCATCCGCATAGCGTTTTGCTCTGGAAGAAAATTTTTTATAGCCGTCCTTATAGTCTTTCGTTTCTATTTCAGGCATAGCCATCACTCCTATATTGATAATTCGTATAAACAATTATAATCTATTATTTACCGCATACCGGACATGACATAAACATTTAAACAGGAGAAAAAAATGGAAACAGCCTTCAAAGCTGTGACAATATTTTAGTGGGAGCTGGTATTTGTGCTTGAGAAATGGCTGAAGGAATCAAATTATACAGTAATACTATCTGGAGCAGGAATGTCAACGGAAAGCGGGCTGCCTGATTTCAGGTCAGCCAATAATGGCTTATGGAACGGGAAAGACCCTGGGAAAATTGCCAGTACTGAAGCATTGAATGAAAATGTGAAGGAGTTTATAGAATTTTATCGGCACCGGGTAATCGGGCTTAAGGAGTGCAGCCCCCATAAAGGCCACTATATTCTTGCTGATTGGGAAAAGAGAGGCATTTTAAAGAGTATTATCACCCAGAATGTGGATGGATTTCATCGGCTGGCGGGAAGTGAAAATGTATCAGAGCTTCATGGGAATCTGCAGACACTCCATTGCCAGAAATGCAAAAAAGAGTTCCCGAGCGAGGGATATTTGCATGGACACGTTCAATGTAATTGCGGGGGGCTGCTTCGTCCTTCAGTAGTTCTGTTTGGGGAAATGCTGCCTGAGCAGGCTTTAGATTTTGCAGCGGCAGAATCAGAAAAGGCAGAATTATTTATTGTTCTGGGATCATCCCTGACTGTGACACCAGCCAATCAGTTTCCGCTGATAGCAAAACAAAACGGAGCAAAACTGGTGATTATTAATATGGAACCCACTGATTTTGACTTTTATGCTGATGAGGTGATCCATGAGCGCAAAATTGGTGAGGTTCTCAAAGAACTTGATCGTGCTTTTAAACAGCGGGAGAATGAAGATTCATAAAAATAGCCCTCATACTATGATTTTTTGAGTCAATCCCCTATAATGGACAATGAACATGATTACTGCTGTTTCAAGCGATATGATATATAAGGAGTGTTCAGCATGTTATCAAACATCGGTATTCCAGGCTTAATTCTCATCCTGGTTCTTGCTCTTATTATTTTTGGTCCTAAAAAACTTCCTGAAATAGGGAGAGCATTCGGGGAGACCTTAAAAGAATTTAAGAAATCTACCCGTGATCTCACTAAAGATGATGATGATGATAAAAGAAAATAGCCTACTGGTTTAGAACCGGCTTTGCAGACGATTAGTCTCGAAGCCGGTTTTTCTATTTTATGGCTTTCGAACCGAGTGAATGGGTATATAAAATGGAAAAGAAAAAATAGTTGACTAACATGTATATACAAGATAAAATGAAAGCGTAAACAGTTCATGTATATACAAGTTTGTTTGTGTGTAATGGATAGATTTATAAAAATCGAGAACGATAAATAAGAACCTTATAACTGTTTTTTTCTTTAATATGAAAACGGTAACAGGAGGAGAGAGTAGAATGGCCACAAATAAAGAGTCAGCAGAGCAAATCGTAGAAGCTATCGGGGGCAGGGATAATATCGCTGCGGCCACTCATTGTGTAACAAGGCTGCGTTTTGCATTAAAAGATGAAGGAAAAGTCAATAAAGAAAAGCTCGAAGATATTGATATTGTAAAAGGTTCATTTTCCACCAATGGCCAATTCCAGGTTGTGATTGGGCAAGGCCTTGTTGATAAAGTATATAAAGAAATGACAGATGCAACCGGTATTGGCGAATCGTCAAAAGAAGAGACCAAAAGTGCAGCTGCCGAAAACTTAAATCCCCTGCAGCGTGGAATTAAAACACTGGCTGATATTTTTATTCCAATCCTCCCGGCTATCGTAACAGCTGGTTTGCTTATGGGAATCAACAACATTATGACAGCGCCGGATATTTTCTTCGATGATAAGTCGTTTGTTGAAGTTTATACAAACTGGGCTGATCTGGCGAGCATCATTAACCTGATTGCCAATACTGCTTTCGTATTTCTTCCAGGCCTGATTGGATGGAGTGCTGTAAACCGGTTTGGCGGCAGTCCGCTTCTTGGTATGGTGCTTGGTTTGATGCTGGTGCACCCGGATCTTTTAAATGCATGGGGCTATGGTGCAGCAGAAGAAGTGCCGAAGTGGAATTTATTTGGTCTTGAAATTGAAAAAGTAGGTTACCAGGGCCAGGTGCTGCCTGTATTATTTGCTTCATATGTTTTGGCTAAGATAGAAGTATTTCTGCGAAAAAGAATTCCTGATGCGTTTCAGCTTCTGACTGTCGCGCCAATCGCTTTGCTTATTACTGGATTTCTTTCTTTTATTGCCATCGGACCAATTACATTCACGATCGGCAGCTGGATTACAAATGGGGTTGTCGGAATCTTTGATGCTGTTCCGGCCCTTGGAGGATTGATTTACGGAGGATTATATGCACCTCTTGTTATCACTGGCATGCATCATACATTCCTGGCAGTCGATCTTCAGCTAATCGGCAGCATTGGCGGCACGTTTTTGTGGCCGATGGTGGCACTATCCAATATTGCACAGGGTTCAGCCGCTTTTGCCATAATGCTGTTAAGCAAAGGGAACGAAAAGCTGAAAGGGCTTGCGCTCACTTCTTCAATTTCAGCGTGGCTGGGTGTAACGGAGCCTGCGATGTTTGGGGTTAATCTTCGCTTTAAGTATCCGTTCTTCGCAGCGATTATTGGGTCAGCTGCAGCAGGCATATTCATCACTATTAATGGAGTTAAGGCACCGTCAATTGGAGTAGGCGGCTTACCGGCATTCTTCTCCATCTTTGCGGAAAACTGGGGTGCTTTCTTTATCGGAATGGGAATTGCCCTAGTTGTGCCGTTTGTATTAACTATAGCTTTCTCGAAATTTAAAAAAGCTTAAATAAAATGATTGATGCCATGGAGTTCTATGATTCCATGGTATCGCCATTTTTAGGCTTTGATCAATATTTAAATATACCGGAGGTTGCATTATGAAGAAGCAATGGTGGAAAGAGAGTGTAGTTTACCAAATCTACCCTCGAAGCTTCATGGACAGCAATGGAGATGGAATAGGAGATTTACAGGGAATTATCTCTAGACTTGATTACTTGAAAGAGCTTGGAATTGATGTGGTCTGGCTTTCTCCAGTTTATAAATCACCAAATGATGATAATGGTTATGATATCAGTGATTATCAGGAAATTATGCGTGAGTTTGGAACAATGAAGGATTGGGAAGAGCTTCTTGGAGAGCTGCATACAAGAGGCATCAAACTCATTATGGATCTGGTAGTGAACCATAGTTCAGACGAGCATATCTGGTTTTCAGAAGCAAGGAAATCGAAAGATAATCCATACAGGGACTACTATATATGGCATGAAGGAAAAAATGGAAAGGAGCCAAATAACTGGGGCAGCAATTTCGGCGGGTCTGCCTGGGAGCTTGACGAAAGTACAGGAGAATATTATTTGCATTTGTTTTCAAAAAAACAGCCGGACCTCAACTGGGAGAATCCGAAACTGAGAAAAGAAATATACGACATGATGACCTGGTGGCTTGAAAAAGGGATTGACGGGTTCAGAATGGATGTAGTCAACTTTATCTCCAAAGTGGAGGGACTTCCAGATGATGAACCAAAGCCAGGAAAGAAATATGCTTCCGGAAGCAAGTATTATCGGAACGGCCCAAAAATTCATGAATACCTGCAGGAGATGAATGAAAAGGCCCTATCGAAGTATGATGTCATGACTGTCGGTGAAATGCCTGGTGTAAATCCGGAGTGGGCTCGGCAATATACAGGTGAATCACGCAATGAGTTAAATATGGTCTTCCAATTTGAACATGTTAGTCTTGATAACGGGCCAAATGGCAAATGGGACCTCAAACCCCTGGATCTATTTGACTTAAAAACAAATCTGACCAAATGGCAAAATGAACTGGATGAGGTTGGCTGGAACAGTCTTTACTTTAATAATCATGATCAGCCGCGCTCTGTTTCAAGATTTGGGAATGATGCAGAGTATTGGGATAAGTCAGCAAAGATGCTGGCAACACTGCTGCATATGATGAAGGGAACTCCATATATTTATCAGGGCGAAGAAATTGGAATGACGAATGTACGTTACTCAAGCATTGATGAATACAGAGATATAGAAACACTTAACTTTTATAAAGAAGCTCTTAACGATGGCTGGACAGAGGAAAAGGCACTGAATGCCATCTATGCAAAAGGGCGTGACAATGCAAGAACGCCAATGCAATGGGATTCTTCCAGGCACGGAGGATTTACGGAAGGAACTCCATGGATAAAAGTGAATCCTAACTATAAAGACATTAATGTCGAAAAGGCCATGGAAAACCCTGACTCTGTTTTTCATTATTATAAAAAGCTTATTGAACTTAGAAAGAAAAATGAAATTATTATTTACGGAAAGTATAACCTTATACTCGATCATCACCCCGAAGTGTACGCCTATACAAGAACACTGGGCAATCAGACTCTTCTCGTCATGTGCAACTTCTATGGCGGAAACACTGAAGCAGAACTCCCTGCAGACCTTCAGGGGGAAAAATTTGAATCGCTGATTGGGAATTATAAAGATATACAAATCAGCAGAACAATGAAACTTCGTCCATACGAAACTCAGGTGCTTCTCTTTAACAGCTAAAAGAAAAGCATTATTCTAAAAAACTAAAACAGGGTGATTCTAAATGAAACAACCGTGGTGGAAAAAAGCAGTAGTTTATCAAATTTATCCGAAAAGCTTTAACGATACGACAGGAAATGGAGTTGGAGACATTCCTGGAATTATTGCCAAGCTTGATTACTTAAAAGAATTAGGTGTGGACGTCGTCTGGCTGACACCCATTTATAAATCTCCACAGCGTGATAACGGATATGACATTAGCGACTATTTCAGCATCCATGAGGAATATGGAACAATGGCAGACTTTGATAAGCTCCTTGAAGAAGCCCATAATCGGGACATGAAAATCATTATGGATATTGTTGTTAACCATACTTCCACTGAACATCAATGGTTCCAGGAAGCAAAAAAATCAAAAGACAATCCATACCGAGATTTTTATGTCTGGAAAGATCCTAAGGAAGATGGAAGCGAGCCGACAAACTGGGAATCCAAATTCGGCGGAAATGCATGGCAATATGACGAAGCAACCGGCCAATACTATCTTCATCTTTTTGATGTTACACAGGCTGATCTAAATTGGGAAAATGAAGACCTTCGCCGCAAAGTGTATGACATGATGGAATTCTGGTTTGAAAAAGGTGTAGATGGCTTTAGACTTGATGTAATTAATCTGATTTCCAAAGATCAGGATTTTCCGGATGATGACGGCTCTGTACCACCGGGCGACGGCAGAAAATTCTATACCGACGGCCCTCGTGTACATGAATTTATGCATGAAATGAATGATAAAGTATTCTCAAAATACGATAGTATGACAGTTGGGGAAATGTCATCCACTACAATTGATCATTGTATAAAGTATTCCAACCCCGAGCGTGAAGAATTAAGCATGACTTTCAACTTTCATCATTTAAAAGTGGACTACCCTAATGGAGAGAAATGGGCACTCGCTGATTTTGATTTTACGGCATTAAAGCAAATTTTATCAAAATGGCAAACTGAAATGCACAAAGGGGGAGGCTGGAATGCTTTATTCTGGTGCAATCATGATCAGCCCCGTGTTGTATCAAGGTATGGTGATGACAAATACTATCATCGTGAATCTGCTAAAATGCTGGCAACAGCCATCCATATGATGCAGGGAACTCCTTATATTTATCAGGGTGAAGAGTTTGGCATGACAAATCCCGGCTTTGAGAGGATTGAAGACTACAGAGATGTAGAATCACTGAATGTTTATTCTATTCTTAAGGAAAAGGGAATGGCAGAGGAAGAAATAATTAATATTCTCAAAAGCAAATCGCGCGATAATTCCCGGACGCCTGTTCAGTGGAATAGTACTGAAAATGCCGGATTCTCCGATGGAACCCCATGGATTCCTGTCGCATCCAATTACAGGGAAATCAACGCCGAAAACGCATTGAAGGACGAGAACTCGATTTTCTATCATTATAAAAAGCTGATCCAGCTTCGAAAGCAGTACGATATAATCACCTATGGTGACTATGAACTGATTTCTGAAGATCACCCTGATGTATTTGCTTATGTTCGGAATGGTGATAATGAAAAACTGTTGGTCGTAAATAATTTTTATGGGAAAGAAACGTCATTTACCCTTCCTGAACACATTCAAGCAGATGAATATAAAGAAGAAATCTTACTTTCCAATTACAAGCAGTCACCTTCTGCTGCGGAGACCATCCAATTAAGGCCATATGAATCCGTTATCTATTATTTAAAGAAATAGAAAAAATCCTCCCGGCCTGCGGGGGGATTTTCCATATTTTTATTTCATAGTTCATTAAAACAGCATTCCGGCTATGGCGGCACTTAGCATAGATGCCAAGGCACCCGCAGCAACTGCCTTCAAACCAAGCCGTGCAATGTCCTGCCTGCGGTTCGGGGCCAATCCGCCAAGTCCTCCCAGCAGGATGCCCAATGAGGAAATATTGGCAAATCCGCAAAGGGCGAAGCTTACGATCGCCACCGTTTTATCAGATAAAGTCGGGATATCCGGTGCAAAAGCAGAATAAGCAACAAACTCATTCAAAATTAGCTTCTGGCCAATATAATTTCCTGCCTGTACGGCTTCTGACCATGGAACTCCTATAGCAAACGCAAGCGGAGAGAACACATATCCAAGAATGATTTCGAGCGTTAAGCCTTCCAGCCCGAATAGCCCTCCAACCCATCCAAGAAGCCCGTTAATTAAAGCAACCAAAGCAATAAAGGCCAGCAGCATTGCGCCGATATTTAAAGCGAGCTCGAGTCCGACACTTGCTCCTTTTGCAGCTGCATCAATGACATTGGCAGAATCGCTATCCACTTCCATATCAAATTCTTTAGGCTCTTCTTTATCTTCCGTTTCCGGAAGCATCACTTTGGCCAGGACCAACCCGGCAGGTGCAGCCATAAAGCTAGCTGCCAGAAGATATTCGAGAGGCACACCCAATAAGGAATAACCAATTAAAACAGATCCTGCCACAGAAGCAAGGCCTCCGGTCATGACCGCAAACAACTCGGATTTTGTCATATCAGCGATAAATGGGCGGACCACAAGCGGAGCCTCTGTTTGCCCCACGAATATATTGGCTGCTGCAGACATGGATTCCGCTTTTCTGGTCCCGAGAAGCTTAGCCAGTCCACCGCCGAGGATCTTAATGAAAAACTGCATAATCCTTGAGTAATAGAGGACGGAAATCAATGATGAGAAAAAGATTACAACAGGCAAAACCTGAAGTGCGAAAACGAAGGTAATGCCCGATTCATCTGTAAAAAGGCCGCCAAATAAGAAATTTATTCCCTGATTGGCGTAATTGATTATATCGTTTACCTTCATTGTGAGCCATTCCAATCCCTTTCTGCCGCCTTCCCACTTTAAAACGAGAAAGGCGAAAATCAGCTGAATGGCAAGCCCTCCCGCAACTGTTCTTACACTTATCGCCCTTCTATTGCTTGAAAGCAGGAAGGCTATCCCTAAAACGACAATAATACCGAATATCCCCCAAATAAAATTCATGTTTACACCCCTTCACTATGTAGTAGTTTTTCCCGGCAAAAATCAGCAGCAGTAATCCTATTCCCTTGTGAAACTGCTTGTAAAGCCCAATAGTTGTATTATGTGCAAAAGGAATAAATTCATGAAAATACTATGCATGAAGTAAATAATGGGGATAAACGGAAAAAGATGAGCACATGGCTCATCTTTCCGTATTTTTTTCAATATATTCGAATAAAAATGACTGGCCGTTTCTGTAAAAACGGGGATCATAGAGTCCAAGCCTTTCATCATCATCAACAAGAACGACAAATGGAGACCATTCATAAAGGGTTTTCGCTTCAGGACGCTCAGAAAACAATTTGTCCAAATCCGCAGCTTCTTTTGATTGAAGCACATACTGGGTTGTCTTTTCGGTGAAAAGAGTATCAGTGAATATGGTCACTTCATCATCTCTCTTTGTAATAACGGAATAAGTCCATGGTATAAACTCTGCCGATAGGGCAACTTGTTCATATTTTTCATCATATTGCTTATAAATGAGGTAACCCTGAGTGCTTTGAATTACTACGTGAAGAAGCATAAATGCCCATGCCATTTTAAAATAGTAAGGGGATTTTGACTTATTCCTTTTTGTAAAGAAATAGGCTGCCCCCATTATGATCCAGAACACCAAATCAACAATTGGAATCGTACCAAAAGTAACCCTCATTGTTGAAAATGGCTCCAAATAACCTGTGCCCCATGCATTAAATAAATCGCTGGTATTATGTATGAAAACTGCGAGCCATCCCAGCAGAAAAAGCTTCTTATCATTGACTCTAAAAAGCAGGATGGACAGCAGCAAAAACAGCAGAGCCCACACTGGAGTCAGGAAAACGGAATGGGTAATTCCCCTGTGCCACATCTGATAAAGTCCTTCTGTATCCCAGAAGCGCGAGATGACATCAATATCGGGAATTTGACTTGCCCCTACAGCGGTAAGCAGGTACGCTCTTCTGGAGTTCTTATCCATCCTCTGTTTATCCACTGCGCCATATAGGCTCAAGCCAAATAAAGTATGAGTAATTGTGTCCATATTTAACCTCCTTTTTTACATTTAGTTTCCCTATTATAAGCCTCAAAAAGAGTAATAAAAAGAAATATGCAATCTTAAATGCGTTGCAAACTTGACTTGAGAGCGATAAAATTGAAGGTATTGCAATAATTAAGTGACACATTGATTGCTTGATCAACAAATTTTCATATAAGTAAGTGAGGAACTACTATGCCCAAAAATTTTGAAGAAGAAGTTTTATCCCGCCGCACGTTTGCGATTATTTCCCATCCGGATGCCGGTAAAACGACGCTTACCGAAAAGCTCCTATTGTTCGGTGGTGCCATTCGTGATGCAGGTACAGTTAAAGGGAAGAAGACAGGCAAATATGCGACAAGTGACTGGATGGAGATTGAGAAGCAGCGTGGAATTTCTGTAACCTCCAGTGTGATGCAGTTTGAATATGAGGGAGCGCGTGTAAATATTCTAGACACGCCTGGTCACCAGGATTTCAGTGAAGATACGTATCGCACGCTGACAGCCGTTGACAGTGCAGTTATGATCATAGACTCAGCTAAAGGTATCGAGGAGCAGACACTTAAATTATTCAAGGTCTGCCGCATGAGAGGAATTCCGATATTTACTTTTATGAATAAGCTTGACCGTCAGGGGAAAGCACCCCTTGAGCTCCTTGCTGAGTTAGAAGAAGTTATGGGAATTGAATCTTACCCAATGAACTGGCCTATTGGGATGGGGAAAGAGTTCCTGGGGATATATGATCGGTTTAATAATCGAATTGAGCAATTCAGAGTAGAGGAAGAGGAACGCTTTATTACCTTAAATCAGGAAGGTGAAATAGAGGGCAGCCATTCCATTAAGGATTCTGGACTATATGATCAGACGCTTGAAGAGATTATGCTGTTAAATGAAGCAGGCAATGAGTTTTCAAGAGAGAGAATTGCAAATGGAGAACTGACACCTGTGTTTTTTGGAAGCGCATTGACCAACTTTGGTGTACAGACTTTCCTTGAGTCTTACCTGCAATTTGCACCGCCGCCCCAGCCGAGAAATTCGACTGCAGGGGAAATTGATCCGCTTTCAGAAGAATTTTCTGGATTTATATTTAAAATTCAGGCCAATATGAACCCTGCACATCGCGACCGGATTGCATTCTTAAGAATTTGTTCAGGCCAATTTGAGCGGGGCATGGCTGTGAACATACCAAGAATAGGCAAGTCCATTAAGCTTGCGCAGTCAACTCAATTCATGGCTGATGACAGAAGTACAGTTGATTCTGCAGTCAGCGGAGATATCATCGGAATTTATGATCCGGGAACTTATCAAATAGGCGATACATTAACAGCCGGAAAAAATAACTTCCAATATGAACGTCTTCCTCAATTTACACCCGAGCTTTTTGTTAAAGTAACAGCAAAAAATGTCATGAAGCAAAAACATTTTCATAAAGGCATCCAGCAGCTGGTTCAGGAAGGTGCCATCCAGCTGTTTAAGACAGTCAAAATGGAAGAATACCTCCTGGGTGCAGTGGGACAGCTTCAGTTTGAAGTTTTTGAACACCGCATGAAAAATGAATATAACACAGAAGTATATATGGAAAGACAAGGCTCCAAGATCGCACGCTGGGTAGAAGGCGATGAGGTCAACGAAAACCTTTCCAGCGGAAGAAGTCTCCTGGTTAAAGACCGATACGGCAAAAATGTCTTTCTCTTTGAAAATGACTTTGCACTCAGATGGTTCCAGGAAAAAAATCCTGATGTAAAACTATATAATCCGATGGACTCGGAATAAAGCTGGCGGCCCTTTATGGGCCGTTTTAGCTTTCCATTTTTTCCTTCCTCATTTCTATTGACATATCTATCAATTGATAATATAGTATTAACACATACACTTTAACGCTAAAAAGCGTTTAAGTTAAAAAGCGGAAAGTGTAATCTCAATCAAAGATCTTGTCCGCAGAATAAGTAGAGTAATTGCCGGCAGCAAATAGAAACTGGATGGCTGATGAAAATCCAGGCAGCAATGGTCGAAATACAACTGCATCCAATATGGACAATACTTTTTAAGTGGGTAAGCAGCGTTAGCTTATCAATTAGGGTGGTACCGCGGAGCTCCTTCGTCCCTATAGGCGAGAGGGCTCTTTTTGTTTGTATAAAATTACAGGCAAATTTAGGAGGAATACATTATGCATCATGATCAGGCAGCATTAGATTTAAAGCCCCTGGAGGCACTCATTGTCACGTTCATCATTTTAGGCGGAATCAGTTATTCGATTATTTTTGCCGGGGCAGTTCCCCATATTCCGGTTGTTTTCGCGATAATGGGGTTAATAGCTTACGGTTTAATAAGAAAAGTATCTATAACACAGCTGGAAAAGGGGCTTATTGAAGGTGCCCAGTCCGGATTAGGGGCTATTTTCATCTTCTTTTTAATCGGGATGCTGATAAGCAGCTGGATGGCGAGCGGCACGATTCCTACATTTATTTACATGGCTTTGGAAGCTGTTAATGGAAAGTTCTTTTATGCCATTGTATTTGCGGTATCATCAGTGATCGGCATGAGTATAGGAAGCTCACTTACAACAGCTGCTACATTGGGAGTAGCCTTTATGGGAGTCAGTTCTGCTTTGGGGCTCTCGGATGCAATTACGGCAGGTGCGGTTATTTCCGGCGCATTTTTTGGAGATAAGATGTCGCCCCTATCCGATACAACCAACCTGGCATCATCGACAGTGAAAGTGGATTTGTTTGAGCATATCAAGACGATGGCCTGGACAACGATTCCTTCTTTTATCATTTCACTGGCAATCTTTGCTTTCCTGTCACCATCGGAGGCAGCGTCTGACTTCTCGAAGATTGCCCAGCTGAAAAAAACTTTGCTGGATGAGGGACTGGTGCATTGGTACTCCCTTATTCCGTTTGCCATTTTGACTATAATGGCCATTAAAAGAGTATCAGCTATTATTACGCTGTCAGCTGGCATCGTATCTGCATTAATATTTGCCGTTATGGTTCAAAGCAGCTTCAGCTTGGAAAAAGTTTTGACATTGCTGTTTTCGGGATATGCTTCAAATAGCGGTTCAGAAGAAGTTGACGCCCTTTTATCAAGAGGCGGCATGGAAAGCATGATGTTTTCGATTTCGTTGGTATTGCTCGCGCTTTCTATGGGCGGTTTATTCTTTAAGCTTGGGATCCTTCCAGCTCTTCTGGAAGGGGTCAAGGGGTTTTTGAATCGGATGTCAGCTCTAGTGGCGGCAGCAGCAGGAACAGCGATTGGGATTAATTTCCTTCTAGGCGAACAGTATCTGTCTATTCTTTTAACAGGAAATGCTTTCAGAGAGCCTTTTGAAAAAGCCGGACTGCACCCAAAGAATCTTTCCAGAATTCTTGAAGATGCAGGCACGGTAGTAAACCCATTAGTTCCATGGAGTGTCTGCGGAGTATTTCTAACAGGTGTTTTAGGTGTAGAAACAACAGCTTATATGCCTTTTGCATTATTCTGTCTGCTCAGTCCTGTAATCACCTTAATCTATGGATTTACGGGTTTGAAAATCGAAAAATTATAGAGGAAAGCAGCTGCATAGGCTGCTTTTTTCTGTGGATAAAGAGCTGCTGTAATTTTTCTATTGACAGCACACTGATTGCTTGCATCGCATTAGTTGCTTTAATATAGTTAAAATGTGTTAATTTCTACATGATATCGATCACAAGATTATCTCATCCAGTCTTTGAAAGGAGCAGAATGTGTGCGAATAAGCGATTTTTCAATCAAAAGGCCAATTTTTACATTGGTTACGATGTTCTTAGTGCTTATTTTAGGAGTAGTCTCCCTCTTAAATATTCCATTAAAACTCATACCAGATCTTAATCCTCCTGTTGGAGTAGTAGTCACTTCGTATCCTGGAGCAAGTCCCGATGAAGTGGTGGAAAAAGTAACAAAGCCGCTTGAAGAAAATCTGGCAACGCTGCCGGGGATCAAGACCTTGACCTCTACCTCACAGGAGAGCGCAAACTTCATTTTGATGCAATTTTCCTGGACTACAGATATTGATGAAATACAAAGTGAGGTCATTCAAAGACTGGATCAGACACAGCTTCCTGATGAAGCTGATAATCCGCGATTTATGAAGTTTGACCCTGCTCAGTTTCCGATTATTCAATTATCTCTCAGTGCAGATGAGGAGCCTGAAGCATTAAGAAAGCTTGCTGAAGAACTGAACCTCGAGCTGTCTAAAGTTGAAGGAGTAGCAAGCGTAAATCTCTCAGGAACTGCGATTAAGGAAGTAAGAGTGGAACTGGACCAGGAAAAGCTGAGAGATTTCAAACTTAGCCAGGCGGATGTTGTGGATGTAATTGAATCCAATAATATATCAATGCCGGGTGATCCTGTCTTGACTGAGGGAAAAGAGCTGACAACCAGAATTATCAGCTCCATTGATTCCCTGGATACACTGAAAAAACTTACGGTAACTGCAGACCCCGCAACAGGGAATAAAGTAAGCCTGGATGATATTTCAGAGGTTCAGCTGGCCAGCCAGGATGATCGCACCATCACGCGCACAAACCAGGCTCCATCTGTCTTACTGAGTGTTCTGCAGCAGTCCGATGCCAATACGGCAGAGGTTTCAGACCAATTTATTAAGCAATTGGATAATCTTCTTGAAAAGGAACAGTTTGAAAATATTGAATCAGAAATACTTTTCGACCAGGGGGATTACATAAGTCTTGCAATAGGAAATATCTCAAATTCACTGATTCTCGGCGGTATTTTTGCGATGATTGTGCTGTTTTTCTTTTTGAAAAATGTCAAAAGTCCGCTCATCATTGGAATCTCTATTCCTTATTCAGTTATTTTCACGTTTGTGTTAATGTATTTTTCCGATTTCACCTTAAATATTATGACTCTTGGCGGATTGGCACTTGGAATAGGCATGCTGGTGGATAATTCCATCGTGGTTATTGAGAATATTTACCGCCACTTATCAATGGGGAAAGATCCGAAAACGGCGGCAAGTGCTGGGGCAAAAGAAGTAGGAGGTGCAATTACGGCTTCCACCCTGACGACAGTTGCCGTTTTCCTCCCAGTAGTATTTATAACTGGAATAATCGGTGAATTGTTTAAGGAGTTTGCCCTGACCATTTCCTTTAGTTTATTTGCATCTCTGGTTGTTGCCCTGACAATAGTGCCAATGCTAGCGAGCAGGCTGCTGAAGTCTCCAAGAACAAACACGGAGGCAAAAAGGCAGGAAACAGGTTTAATGAGATCACTTGAAAAATCAATCAAGTGGTCTTTGCGGAATCGAGCAGCGGTAATCGCTATTACCATGCTGTTATTGGCAGCGGGCAGCTTTGGATTGACCACAGTAGGCACACAATTTCTGCCAAATGCAGATGAAGGCTTTTTTACGGTGCGTATGGAGCTTGAGAACGGTACTGCACTTTCAGAAACAGAAAAGGTTGTATCGGCTTTAGAGGAAGAATTAAAGGATGAAGAAGAAGTTGATACCTTTGTCAGTCTAATCGGCACTACACAGGAAGGGTCCTTCCGGGGCTCGAAAAATGCCAATATCGCTGAATTGTATATCAAAATGAAAGAGCTGGATCAGCGGGAAAGGTCTACTTTTGAATTTGTCGATGAGGTGAAAAAGGATCTGGAAAGTGCTGCTTCAAAGGTTAATGAAACTGCAGAACTCTCTTTTAATACACAGTCGACAGCAGGTACATCGCCGAATACACTGACCTTTAGTGTGAGGGACACAGATCCCAGCCGTTTAAAGGAAAATGTTGATAAAATCTATAATGCTTTGAAAGACCTTGAGGACGTAACCGAATTGTCAACTGATCTCCTGGATACCGTTGAGGAAATTCAGATTACTGTGGACCGTGAAAAGGCTCTTGAAGAGGGTCTGGCTCCCGCCCAGGTAGCCATGGCAGTAAATGATGTAACCCGGGGCAATCGTGCTACACAAATGATAGACGATGAATCAAATATATATGGCGTTTTTGTTGAGTACGATCGGAAAGTCACACAGGATATAGAGAATTTGAAGAAATTGCTTATTAAAAAGCCTGATGGCAATTATGCCGCTCTGAGTGATGTAGCTAATATTGAGCGAGGAGAAGGACCGGTAAATATTCAGCGCATTAATCAGCAGGATGCTGTCCAATTTACATTAAAGTACAAATCTTCTACAAACATGGGTGCCATGTCAAAAGAAGTGGATAAAGAAATTGCCGATCTGAAATTGCCGGATGAAACAGAAATCGTTTTTAGCGGTGACAGAGAATTGCTGGAATCATCCATTGATGACCTGATTCTGGCATTTGTACTGGCAATCGTGTTTATTTATCTTGTCATGGCAGCTCAATTTGAGTCGCTTAAGTATCCGCTGGTTATCATGTTTACTGTGCCGCTCATGGTTATAGGCGTGGCAATTGCTCTTACCGTAACCCAAACACCTATTAGTTTAACAGCCATAATCGGGATTATTGTGCTTGCAGGAATTGTAGTGAATAATGCAATAGTCATTGTCGATTATATTAACCAAAAGAAAGAGCAGGGTCTTAAGAGCTACGATGCCATAATTATTTCAGTTAAGGACCGTGCAAGGCCAATATTTATGACGGCCTTAACTACTATACTTGGCTTAGTGCCTTTAGCACTTGGCATTGGAGAAGGAACAGAAATTAACCAGCCCATGGGTATTACTCTTATTGGCGGGCTGATCAGCAGTACGTTCCTGACACTATTTGTCATACCAGTTGTATATAGCTTTTTTGACAAGGATACACGGCGATTAAATAAAATGTATGCAACACCGGATGGACACTTAGTACCGGCTTACCTGCTTGAAGAAAAAGTGGACAAAAACTGGAATCACGATAATGACGAAGACAAAAAACAGCTTCAATCCTCTGATGCCAAATTCTACAGCAGAGATGATATGGCAGCCATGCTGGAGGAATTATTAGAAATTGTAAAAAGAGATGACGATGATAAGTAAAGAAACGGGATGATAATTCCTAGATCTGATAAAGGCTCCTTTTAATGAAGGAGTCTTATTTTTGCACTGAAGTCTAATTTTTAGATGGTGTTTCAGGAAAATATCTGGAAAATAAATTGATAATTGACCAATATTCAGAGCACAATAAAAGTATCGACTTGTAGCTGGTGGTAATGAAATGAAAAAACTCAGTAAACTAGAAGCGGTTTTTTGGAGTATTGCATTGCCGGGTTTTAGCCAATTATTGGCGGGGCAGCTGTGGAAGGGGACATTGTTTGTCGTCCTTGAATTTATCATTAATGTATACAGCCATTTTAATTCGGCCATCATGTACAGTTTTATGGGCGAAATTGATAAAGCTGTTCATGTCCTTAATTATCAGTGGCTCATGTTTTATCCTTGTCTTTACATGTTTGCAATGTGGGATGCATACCGCAGTGCTATGCCGGAAAAGGAAGAATTATCATTCCTTCCTTTTGTATTCAGTGCCTATTTTGTCACTGTAGGACTAATGTACTCAACAAAACTCAAATTGTTTGGGATTTTTTTGGGGCCGGTCTTTCTTCCTATGATATTTGTTATTCCAGGTGTAGTAACCGGCCTGCTGATCAGGTGGTTAATTCTGAAATGGAGAAAGCCAACCATTCAAAGTTAGTTTTATTGATTAAAAAAGCTTTGTCACACTAATTACTTTAGTGGTGCTGAAGCTTTTTTCTTTTTTAAAATATTTTCTTACATTACCCCCACAAATCCCTTCCCTGAATCCGTACAGTTGTAATGAACAAGCGGCCGCTTTTTCATAAGGTGAAATCATATGAGTTTCAAAAGTGTATTAAAAAGCTTTTATAGCCCTGCCCAAAATACGGATTGGACGCCGTATGATATAATGTGATTTGAAAAGAGGTGGGGCTATTGCTGGGTTTATTGTTTATGCCGAAAAAGCGTAAAAAATCGCTCGAAGAAACGGTTAAATTAATACAGCAGGGAAATGCAGCATTGAATAATGAGCTAATAGAGTCATATAAGCCGTTTATTGCTAAAACAGTATCATCAGTCTGCAAGAGGTATATTCATGAATCTGATGATGAATTTAGCATTGGCCTCATAGCTTTTAATGAAGCCATTCAAAAGTACAGTCCTGATAAGGGAAGTTCACTCATCAGTTTTTCGGAAGTGCTGATTAAAAGGCGGGTTATTGATTATATCCGTAAGCAATCCAAATTTCAGAATCTCAGCTTTAATGGAGTCTCTAATCTGGAAGATGATGATACGGCCAGCTCGGCAATAGAAGATGAATTGTCCATTGAAGACTACAGGAAAAAAACAGATGAAGAACTGAGGAAAGAAGAAATTTTCCAGTTTACGCAGATTCTTCAGGAATTCGGCCTTACCTTCAGTGATTTGATCGAACAATCCCCAAAACATGCGGATGCTCGAAAAAATGCTATGACTGTAGCCAAAATTCTGGTTGAAAATGAAGAGCTCAAAAGTATTCTTTTTGACAAAAAAAAGCTGCCAATAAAGCAGCTGGAGGGTTATGTATCTTTAAGCAGAAAAACAATAGAGAGAAATAGAAAATATATAATTGCCATATCACTGATATTAACTGGCGATTATGTCTTTTTAAAGGATTATATCAAAGGGGTGTTGGAAACGTGAAAACAGGTATAATCATGGAAATAAACGAACGTTTTTTAACACTATTAACCCCGGAAGGAGAATTTCTGCGGGCCCGAAAACAAGATCAGGCATACGCAATAGGCCAGGAAATTGCATTCTTCCCAATAGAACTGAAAAACGGAAAGTTGTCGCGTCCTCTATCTATTTTTAGATTATCCAGAGGAAAAGGATTAATGGCAGCAGCATTTGCGATGATGCTCGCAATCGTGTCTTTTCTGCCGTTTTTGCAAAACGACGAAGTGTACGCTTATATGTCAATAGACGTCAATCCGAGTATTGAATTAGGGGTCAATCAGGAATATCAGGTAGTAGAACTCATTCCTTATAATGAAGAAGGAAAACTTATTATCCAGAACATCGAGAACTGGAAAAAGAACAGCATTCATGAAGTGGCTGACAAAATTCTCCTTCAGATAAAGAAGCAGGGCTATTTTAAGGAAAATAAAGAGGTAGTCATTGCTGCAGTGTATACAGAACAGAATAAAGAAGCGGATGAGCACATTCAGAAAGAGTTAGCAGATATAAAACAAGCGGCACAAAAAGAGCAGCTTGAGGTAACTTTACTGGAAGCAAGTGAAGAGGAAAGAGAAGCAGCTATTGATAAAGGGCTGTCAGCCGGAGTATACAAGGAAAGTAAATTAAAGGCTGAAGATGACAGGAAGGAAAATTCTGAACCTGTAAATCCGAATAAACAGTCAGATAAAGAAACACAACCTCCGCAAAAACCTGCAGAAAATACCCAAAGCCAATTAAAAAAGCAGGGAAATAAAGGAGTTAATAAAGAAAAACCTGCTGTTCCGGGGCAATTAAAGAAATCTGAGAACCAGCAAACACAGCAGAATAACAGCGGGAAAAACAATGGAAATAATCAAGAAAAAAGACACGATCATAAAGGAAAAAAAGATCAGGGAAATAAGGTAAAAGTCCAAAAACATCCGAATCATCCAAGCGAAAAAAAAAATAACAAGGGTAATGAAAACAGAAATAACCCCGAGAGAAGTTCCAAAGAAAGTGATAATGAGAAAAACAGAGGCTGGAAAGGTCATGAGAAAAACCAGAAGAATAGTGACAATCCCAATAAAGGCAGCGGAAACAATCAAGGGAAGCATGATGATAGAGGAAAACGATAAAATCAAAGTCCGGAGCAGGCTCCGGACTTTTTCCATTTATATGAAGTTGTTATTGGTTATTCTGGCCGGACATTTGGGCCTGAGCTTGCTGGACAAGCCGCTTAGTAATTTCTCCGCCTACAGATCCGTTAGCCCGGGATACTGTATCAGAGCCTAATTGAACACCAAATTCCTGGGCAATTTCATATTTGACCTGGTCCATGTATTGTTCAATACCAGGAACTAAAAGCTTATTGCTGCTTCTTGCCATTGTATTCAACTCCTTTTTATTGGTCTTACAGAGTTACCATTCCTCTGTATTTGTAGTATGAATTAAAAAGGGGTTTTCATAAGTGGTAATATTTCGGCATAAGCATGATGTTTATTTTTCAAAGGCAGCCTCTAACAGGATGTCTGCTATGTGAACAGCTTTAATCTTATGCTGTAAACCTTCCCGTTCAATCCCCAGCTTCATCTGCAGAAGACAGCCTGGATTAGAGGTCACAATCACCGCAGCATTTGCTGACTTGGCCTGAATCATTTTATGATCAAGTATTTGCATAGACATTTCAGATTCAACAATATTATAGATACCGGCTGAACCGCAGCATCTGTCTGCATCTTTCATTTCCCTGAATTCAATGCCCCTGATTGATTTCAGAAGGAAACGAGGTGCTATGGAGGTTTTCATGACATTGCGCAAATGGCAGGAATCCTGATAGGTTAAGACCTGCCCCGGAAGCTCAAGGTGAACTTTTTTATGAAATTCAAGTTCATATAGAATCTGGCTGATATCTTTAAGTTTTTCCGAAAACTTTACAGCTCTTTCGTGCCATTCCCGGTCATCTTTAAGCAGGTGGCCATAGTCGATAAGGAATGCCCCGCATCCTCCTGCATTTGAGATGATATAGTCTGCGTCCAGTTTTTCAAAAGCTTCTATGTTCCGCTTTGCCAGATCTTTAGCTGTCTGCTTTTCGCCGCTATGACCGTGAAGAGCACCACAGCAAGCTTGATTTTGAGGAATATGAATTTCACATCCGGCAAGCTGGAGAAGCTTTATTGTTGCATTATTGGTTTCAAGGAACATCGTGTCCATTAAGCACCCGGTGAAAAAAGCGGCTTTCTTTACTGGCTTATCTGCTGGGAAATAGGATGGCCTATTCTTCATTTCTTTTAATTTTGGTGCTTGAGGAAGCACCTTTTCCATTGCACTGAGGTTTTTTGGAAGCCAATTCAGCATCCCTGTTTTTCTGGCGGCCGATTGCAGGCCTGAACGCTGATAAAAGCCCAAAAGCCCTGCAGCTGCCCTCATTCTGTTCTGATGGGGAAAAAGCCCGTTAAAGACCAAATTGCGAACTGCCCTTACCGGAAGCGAGTGTTTCTTATTCTGGTTAATAATATCTCTCGCTTCTTCCAGCAAGTGTCCATATTTTACCCCTGAAGGGCATACAGGCTCGCATGCCCGGCAGCCCAGACAAAGATCAAGTGATCTCTCAACATCTTCATCCGGTTCAATCAATCCGTCAGCAACAGCTTTCATTAATGCAATCCTTCCCCTTGGGGAGTGCGCTTCATTAAAGCCTGACTCTACATAGGTAGGGCATGAAGGGAGACAAAAGCCACATCGCATGCAATTCAGGAGCTCATCTTCATCCATTCGCTTCACAAATTCTTCCTGAATGATTGTCTGTTCTTTTAATGTTGTCATTGTGTAACCACCACACGTTTTCTATTGTCCTTGGCAAAAATTTTGCCGGGATTAAGAATATTATTGGGGTCTAAGCCTGTCTTTACAGCCTTCATGGCATCAATCCCTGCCTGGCCCAGTTTCAGTTCAAGATAAGGAGCTTTCATGACTCCTACTCCATGTTCTCCTGTTATAGTTCCTCCGAGTTCGATCGCCTTGATAAAAATCTCTTCGAAAGCTTTTTCAACCCGTTCCATTTCATTATTATCCCGGGCATCTGCAGGGCATGTCGGATGAAGGTTTCCATCCCCGGCATGGCCAAAAGTACAGATGGAGAGTCCGTATTTTTTGGAAATTTCGTTTATGGCTTTTACCATATTGGCAATTTCAGATCTTGGCACTGTAGCATCTTCAAGAATGGTTGTCGGCTTTAGGCGTGCAAGCGCAGATAAGGCGGCACGCCTTGCTGTCCTTAAGGCTTCGGCTTCTTCTTCGGATTTTGCAAGCTGTACCGATACAGCTCCTTGCTTTTGGCAGATTTCAGCCATTTTTTGCATATCCTTTTCCACAACGTCAACCGGCCCATCCTGTTCGATAAGAAGCACAGCTTTAACATCAGTCGGCAAACCGATTTGTGCAAAATCCTCTACTGCTTTTAGTGTTGGCTGATCTAAAAATTCAAGCGTGGCCGGAATGATTTTGTCAGCGATGATCTTTGAGACGGATTTCGCAGCTTGTTCCAGATCCTGAAAGAGAGCAAGCATGGTCTTTTTTGCTTCAGGAAGCGGGATTAACTTTAATGTGGCTTCCGTGATTATCCCTAAAGTTCCTTCAGATCCAACCAGCAGCCTGGTAAAGTCATATCCTGCCACGTCCTTTGCAAGCTTGCCTCCCGTTCTGATAATATCTCCGTTCGCAAGTACAGCTTCCAGCCCCATCACATAGTCCCTTGTAACACCATATTTTAATCCGCGCAGTCCGCCTGAATTTTCATTGATGTTTCCGCCGATTGTGCTTATTTTCATTGAACTTGGATCAGGGGGATAAAATAGCCCTTTTGCTTCAACCTGATTAATCATATCAAGTGTGATAACACCCGGCTGTACTGTAGCTGTCAGGTTTTCTTCATCGATTTCAATAATTTTATTCATATGCTTAAACAGGAGAACAATTCCGCCTTCTGTAGGACAGGTGCCTGCACATAAATTGGTGCCTGATCCTCTTGGTACGATTGGAATTCCTCTGCTGCTGCAAATTTTAAGGATTTGGGAAATTTCCTGAGCATTTCGGGGACTGATCACCGCATCTGGCATCGATTGGAAATTGGGAGTGGCATCATAAGAATAAACGAGGCGCCCGGCTTTTGAGTCATCATAATTTTCTGCGCCAACAATATCGATAAATTTTTCCTTTATTTGTACGTCAACCAAATAGATCCTCTCCTTTAATAATAGGCTGGCAATATCTATTCTTTAAGTATAAAAAAAGCAGGGAACCCCTGCTATGGATAATTATACAAATATTAAGGTGTGTTTTAAATATTTTTTGTACCTTCCTCCAAAAGCTTTACAGCTATGAATAATTTCATTAAATCATTCAAATTTGAGGGATACAGTCCTGAAAGCTCTGATATTTTCTTTAGTCTGTAATGAAGGGTGTTAATATGTATATGCAGGGCCTCAGCAGTATTTTTCAAAGAGTGATTTTGCCTGAACAGCTCCTTAAGAGTAACCATAAGATCCTCTTCATACATAAATGTGCCGATGGTTCTTTCTATAAAGTCCTTCTTAGTTTCCGGAGAAAGGTCATCAAATATCATTTCTATGGTCAAATCCTGATCAAAAATGATGGTGCCCCGGTCTTTTGCGATTTTTAAAGCTCGTTCTGCCTGCATAAATGATTCGGACAGACTGAAGGGAGGCAATGGTTTTCCGGTGCCGATACTTACTTTGGCAGCAAGCAGGTTTTCCAGAAAACGATGGAAGCGTGTGATCTTTTCCCTTATGCTGCGATCTTTTTCTGCTGAAGAAACCCCTGCTAAAAGGACAATTCGATCATTGCCCCAGCGAATCAGAATATCATTGGGCCCTGCTTCCTTCCAGGATAAAATTCTATTCCAAAGATCACGATGAAGCAATTGGCTAGTTTGCCTGAATTCAGCGATAGATGCCTGTCTGTCCACTGAGAGGTTTATTTTCAGCAGATGAGCCCGTTCTTTGAATGCGGGATCCCACTCCTTAGTCTGCAGCCAGTCAAACATAAAACCTTCCATTGCGCGGGCCTGCCAATCGAGCTGCTCTGCAAAGTAACTTTCGCTGATAAACAACTCTGTCAATTTGCGGATGATTTCTGCGAAAGGGGAAATTTCATCGGGATTTCCGGTAATGCCGATAACGCCAACAGTTTCCCCTTTGAAAAAGATCGGCAGGTTAATACCCGCTTTTACACCCTGAAGGCGTGATTGATCCTTCCTTGTAATAATCAGCTTTTCTTTATGTTTTATAGTAAGCAATGCTCCTTCATGAAAATTGCCTATTCTGCCGGCGTCTGTGCTTGCAATGATCACTCCGCACGTATTGGCAACTATGATATCTTCCTGAAGAAACTGACGGACTTCAGCTATGATTTTTTCAGCCAGATCAGGCAGCAGCATATCAAATCTCCCTTTGGTTTTTGATTTTATTATATATAAATAAAAAACTTCCTGCGAATTTTCTAATATCCCTTTTAAAAACCGGGTATATTCATTATGATAAGGGTTAGAAAAATTTTGAAGGGGACAGGTATGATATGTGGAAAGACGTAAGAAGCTGGCTGGATAAACTAACACCTGCCCAAGTAATATCCGGATATTATTTATTGGCAGTATCTGTATCGGTACTTTTATTAAGAATACCGGCTGTACATAAGCCGGGAGTGGAGGTTGCATTTATTGATACGGTTTTCACTGCTGTAAGTGCAGTCAGTGTTACCGGTCTGACAGTGGTGAATATATCAGAAACTTATAGTGTTTTTGGTTATTTTGTCATCATGTTCATACTTCAGTTTGGCGGAATAGGGATCATGGCCCTGGGCACATTCTTTTGGCTCCTGCTTGGCCGCAAGATTGGATTAAGAGGACGCCGCCTCATCATGGTCGATCATAATCAATATGCCTTGTCAGGCCTTGTCAATTTAGTGAAAGAAATCATTAAAATAATATTGGTAATTGAAACGCTTGGTGCGCTCATATTGGGTTTTCATTTTCTAAAATATTACCCTGCATGGGATGATGCATTTCTGCATGCGCTGTTTGCCTCTGTCAGTGCAACAACCAACGGAGGCATGGATATAACAGGAGCCTCTCTTAAACCTTATGCCGGCGATTATTTCGTGCAGCTGATCAATATTATTCTGATTACGTTGGGAGCTATAGGTTTTCCTGTTCTTATCGAATTAAAGCAATTTTTATTTCGGAATAAATGGGACCAGGAGCCCTCTTTTCGATTCTCCTTATTTTCAAAATTGACGACTGTTACGTATGCAGCTCTTCTTGTGTTTGGAACACTTATTTTGCTCATCATGGAATTTAATCAATATTTTAAAGGCATGACCTGGCATGAAAGCTTCTTTTATGCATTCTTCCAATCCGCTACCACCCGGAGCGGCGGTCTTTCAACCATGGATGTTAACGAGTTTACAATGCCTACACTCGTCATAATGAGCATTTTAATGTTCATCGGGGCGTCACCCAGTTCTGTCGGCGGGGGCATCAGGACGACGACCTTTGCTGTAAATATACTTTTTATTTATCACTTTGCAAAAGGAAACCGGGATATAAAAATATTTAAAAGAGAAATTCATGAAGATGATATTCTGAAGTCTCTTGCCATCACACTGCTTGCTATTGGAATGTGTTTTTTCTCTGTAGTCATACTAAGCATTACAGAAAAGCAGATGGAGCTTATTGAAATTATTTTCGAAGTCTGTTCAGCTTTTGGTACTACGGGCCTTTCGTTAGGAATAACACCTGAATTGTCAATTGTTGGAAAGTGCATCATAATGGCCTTAATGTTTATTGGAAGAATTGGATTAACCTCTTTCTTATTTATTATAGGCGGAAAAGAAAAACAGCCAAATTACCATTATCCAAAAGAGCGGGTTATTATTGGCTAAAAAAAGCAGCCCGGAATATTTTTCCGGACTACTTTTAATTTCTGCAGTTAGAACGCTCAGTTCTTTCGAGGCAAAGCGATTCCCTATTTCAATCTGTTCCGCGGCTGACATCCTTAGTCGGATGCATAAAAGGGTATGCTTGAGGCGGTTTTTTGCTTTCAAGGAGTTCTTTGTTTTCTGTTGTATTCCAGCCGATATCATTTGTAGGATGAATCCATTCGTCTCCAGCCATAACTGCAGGATCTGTTTCATCACTCCAGTTTTCCAGCGGTGAACTGTTTGAGGAATAATGACTGTCCCCGATAGTTACGCCAAAAGAGTTCTTGAAAGGAGGCTGAAGCTTCATGCCTGTGTCCTTGAAGCTCGGAGCTTCAATTTGATGTGGAAGTGTCTCGTCAATGCCAATGCTTTTATTTAACTTCTTCTCATTTGTCATAAGCGGCTCATTCCTTTTTACTCTATTTTTTGTACTGGAGAAAAATTTATGAATGCAAAATAAGGAAGGCACAGTGAGGAATGAAACCGATTATTTTACTAAAAATAAACCTGTGTTAAAGCTGAAGATATAATTTAACACGAAGAAATTTTCTCAGGAGGAGATTGGGATGGCAAAACGAAAAGCTGAGTATAATGCTGTTGAAAAATACAGCAAGACGCCTAAGAAGAACCTTCAGGAATCGGAGTTTTCGGCAGAATTCAGCCAGGGAGAAAATCCCATGAAAATGGCTAACCGCAACTCCAAACATGGGAGAGAGGGAAGAGCCTAGTGGATCAAAATAAACCACGGAAAACAAGCCGGCAGAATGGCTCTGCCAACGTAGAATTCGGCATGGAGTTTGGGGATATAAATGCCGGGAAATTTTACGAGCTGCCCTTTATGAACCGTGATAAAGATAAAAAGAAAGATCGGGATAAATGCTAAAAAACCGGCAGTTTTTTTCTGCCGGTTTTTTCATTATAGTAAAGGACCCGAAAAGATAGAGACTGTTTCAGAGCTTGAATCGAAATAGGCAAGAAGAACAGAGTGTTTCTTTTCAATTAATCCCTCATTAATATACTTTTCGATATCAAAGGATAACCTTTCACTTAAGGTATGTTTGTATATTTCTTTTTCATTCAGCTGGAGATTTAAGAAGCTTTCTCCCAGCTGGTTTGGGTTTTCGAGCAGAGACTGGTAAAGTTTTGACCTTTCGGATTTTTCAAAGCTTGGCTGCCACCATGGCTTTCTGGGCTTATATTTTTGTTTTGAAATATAGTCAAACTTCATTAGTCCTTCAGCTATATCCAGATCAGCAATTTCTTTTGTTTGAAGAAATTCAAAAAGGCGTTTGAATAAATCCTCAAGCTGATGCCCAATTCGGGACCAGCCTTTTTGCTCCCAATAGCTGCCGAATTCCTGGAAGAAATCGAAAGGAGTCGGAAATACTTTTGTAACCAAATATTCAACAGTTGCATCCATTCTATGGTCATTCCAATATTTCTCTAACACATCTTCGACCTGTTTTATGCGAATGATGTCATCGAAGGATAAAACATTATTTCCTAATATTTCATATGGTGAGTGGTCCATATAAATATATTGATGATCTTCTGCCCTTAAGCGAAGACCGGTGCCTCTCAGCATTTTTAAGAAGCCGAGCTGGAGCTCTTCCGGCCGCATGGCAAATACATCATTAAATGTTTTTTTGAATGAATCATAATCTTCCTCAGGCAGGCCGGCAATTAAGTCGAGATGCTGATCGATTTTTCCTCCATCCTTTACCATTGTGACTGTTCGGCAAAGCTTGTCAAAATTCTGCTTCCTCATGACCAATTCATTTGTATAGTCGTTTGTCGACTGTACGCCAATTTCAAATCGGAATAATCCTCGTGGTGCTTCCTTATTCAGAAATTCAATGACCTCAGGTCTCATGATATCTGCGGTGATCTCAAATTGAAAGACAGTTCCCGGGAGATGCTCATCGATCAAAAATTGGAACATTTCCAAGGCATAACTGCGGCTAATGTTGAATGTGCGGTCCACAAATTTTAGAGTTTTTGCACCATTCTTCATTAAATATCGGATATCGTCCTTAATTTTTTCCCTGTCAAAGTAACGCACACCTACTTCAATAGAGGAAAGGCAAAACTGGCAGCTGAATGGGCATCCCCGGCTGGTTTCTATATAAGTGACACGTTTAGAAAGGTGGGGAATATCTTCTTCAAACCGGAACGGTGAAGGAAGATCGCGCAAGTCCAGCTTATTGCGCTGTGGATTAATGCGAACCTGGCCGTTTTCCCTGAAAGCAAGACCATGCACATTTTCCATATTCATGGTGCTGTTCAGCTCCGTCAGCAGCTGTTTGAAGGTTTCCTCACCTTCTCCGATCACAATGTAATCAAATTCTTGTACATTGTTCATCCAATCTGCAACATCATATGTCACTTCAGGTCCTCCGACTACAATGTGAATGGAGGCGTCAATCTTTTTAATCATCTTAATGACTTTAATGGTTTCCTCGATATTCCATATATAACAGCTGAATCCGATCACATCAGGCTTTTTGCGGACCAGATCTGTAACGATATTCATTACCGGATCTTTAATTGTATATTCGGCTAATTCCACATCGAAATCAGGCTGAGCGTATGCCTTTAGATAGCGGATCGCAATATTTGTATGAATATATTTAGCATTAAGCGTACTGGCAATAACTTTCATTTATTTCTGAACTCCCTTTTTAGCAACTTAAACATCATATAATTGTATCATATTTTTGACTGAAAAAAAGGAAGTAAAACATTGACATATGTATTGGAAGATAAACTGTACATATTATTATAATATTTATAAAAATACAACAATTTGTATTAAAACTATAGTAAGATAGTAGAAAATAAAATATTTAGCTGGGAGAGGGAATGAATGAAGGTAAGTCTTTTTGCAACATGTCTGGTAGATATGTTTCAGGGAAATGCAGGCAAAGCAGCTGTTGAACTGCTGGAGCGGCTTGGGTGTGAAATAGATTTTCCGGAATCACAGGTCTGCTGCGGCCAGCCTGCCTACAACAGCGGATATGTGAAGGAATCGAAGGAAGCCATGAAAAGGATGATCACGGCATTTGAACATGCAGAATACGTTGTTTCCCCTTCCGGATCCTGCGCCTATATGTTTCATGAGTATCCGCATGTTTTTAAGGGAGACTCTGTGTGGGAGCCCAAGGCAAAAAAGCTTGCCGAAAAAACATACGAACTTACTCAATTTATCGTTGAAGTTCTCAATGTGGACGATGTCGGGGCAAAGTTAAATGGGAAGGCCACCTATCATACATCCTGCCATATGACCAGGCTTCTTGGAGTAAAAGAAGCGCCAATGAGATTATTAAGAAATGTGAAGGGCCTGGAATTCGAAGAGCTTCCCGGTAAAGAGCAATGCTGCGGTTTTGGCGGAACATTCTCCGTGAAAATGGCTCAAATATCGGAACAAATGGTAGATGAGAAGGTTGGGCATATAGAGGAGACTGAAGCGGAAATCCTCATTGGAGCTGACGCAGGATGCCTGATGAATATTGGAGGCAGGATCGGAAGGCAGGGAAAGCCAATAAGGGTTATGCATATTGCCGAAGTGTTGAATTGCCGATGAGTCATTAATGGACATGCTTTGTTACAGGAGGAATAGTTATGGCTATGAAAATAGGAACAAACGACTTTAAGGATCGTGTAGATTCCGGAATAAGCAATTCCTTTATGAGAGGGGCAGTGTCAGGTGCACAGGAAAGGCTTCAGACTAGAAGACTTGATGCTGCCGCAGAACTTGGAAATTGGGAAGAATGGCGTTCGCTATCAGAAGAAATTCGCCAGCATGTGCTTGAAAATCTTGATTTTTACTTATACCAGCTCAGCGAAAATGCAGCTAAAAGGGGAGGGCACGTTTACTTTGCTGAAACTGCGGAAGAAGCCTCTGCCTATATACGGGAAGTGATTGAAAAGAAGAATGCAAGAAAAGTGGTTAAATCAAAGTCGATGGTAACGGAAGAAATCCACTTAAATGCCGTATTGGAAGATGCAGGATGCCAGGTCATTGAAACAGATTTGGGAGAATACATCCTCCAGGTGGATGACCATGACCCGCCATCACATATAGTAGCGCCTGCCCTTCATAAGAATAAAGAGCAGATTCGGGATGTATTTGCAGAAAAATTAAACTATCAGAACACAGAAAAGCCGGAAGAGCTTGCATGGCATGCGAGAGAAATGCTACGCCACGAATACTTAACCGCCGATGTTGGCATTACGGGCTGCAACTTCGCAGTTGCGGAAACCGGTTCAATCACTTTAGTGACGAATGAAGGCAATGCAGATCTTGTCACAGCCTTGCCTAAGACACAAATTACGGTAATGGGCATGGAAAGGCTGGTACCTACTTACGAGGAAATGGAAGTGCTGGTCAGCATGCTGACCAGGAGCGCGGTTGGACAAAAGCTAACGAGTTATATAACTGTTTTGACTGGTCCAAAAGAAGAACTTGATGTTGATGGCCCCGAGGAATTCCACCTCGTCATTGTGGACAATGGCCGCTCATCGATATTAGGAGGGGAGTTTCAATCCATTCTGCAATGTATCCGATGTGCTGCTTGTGTGAATGTTTGTCCCGTATACAGGCATGTTGGAGGCCATTCCTACGGATCGATTTATTCAGGCCCGATCGGAGCGGTTCTGTCACCCCTTTTAGGCGGCTATGATGATTATAAGGAATTGCCTTATGCATCCACTCTTTGCGGGGCCTGTACAGAAGCATGTCCAGTCAAAATCCCATTGCATGAGCTGCTTCACAAACATCGGCAGGTAATTGTCGAAAAAGAAGGAAGGGCTCCAATATCGGAAAAGATGGCGATGAAGGCCTTTGGATTGGGGGCAGCTTCACCGTCCCTTTATAAACTGGGATCTAAGCTGGCACCGGCAGCCATGAATCCATTTACAGCAGGCGACAAAATTACAAAGGGGCCCGGCCCTTTAAAGGCATGGACAGAAATCAGGGATTTCCCGGCTCCTAATAAAGAAAGATTTCGTGATTGGTTCAACAACCGGCCAAAAGGAGGCGGACAGCAGTGAACGGAACTATTCAGAATCGGGACGCTTTTTTAAATAAAATTGCAGGCAGACTGGGAAGGGAAAAGAGAATTTCCGGAGTTGAAAGGCCAAAGTGGAGCTATAATCCTCAGGATTACATCTTTAAAGAAGCAGATGCAGATGAGCTTCTTGAAGCTTTAAAAACACAGTGCACGAAAATACACACTGATCTTCTTGTAACAAAAGCCGTCAATTTGCCGGAAACTCTTAAAGAGATTGCAGCCCAGTACGGAGGCGGTCCAGTAGTGACCTGGAAGGATGACCGTTATAGACAGTTTGGACTTACTCAGCTATTTGAGGAAATTTGGCCAAAAGAGAATGTGGAAGTATATCAATGGGATTATTCTGCTGGAGAAATTAATGTTGATTACGCAGAAAAGGCCAATATCGGCATCACCATCAGTGAAATTACGCTGGCTGAATCCGGAACAGCAGTCCTGTTCAGCAGCAGAGACCATGGGCGGTCAGTCAGTTTTCTGCCTGCTGCTTCCATTATCCTTATTCCGAAAAGCACACTTGTTCCGCGCATGACACAGGCTGCAAGATTCATCAGGGAAAGAGTGAGCAGAGGGGAGCTGGCTCCTTCATGCGTTAATTTCATAACCGGCCCAAGCAATTCAGCAGATATTGAGATGAACCTTGTTGTGGGAGTGCATGGGCCTGTTAAGGCTGCTTATATTGTTATAGATGATTTATAGCACCTGACTTTGTTTTATAGGACAACAAAAAACGCCAACATAAGTTGGCGTTTTTTTGAGCGTCCCAGGCGAGATTCGAACTCACGACCTACAGCTTAGGAGGCTGTCGCTCTATCCAGCTGAGCTACTGAGACATGTTGGAATAATTAAATTGTTTGCAATACAAATATTATTGGCATATCCTGTTTCTTCCTCTGCAAGCCTATACAAGGAGCAAATGCGTCGAAACAAAGCTGCAGGGATGTATCTCAGGGAAGTTTACGCTTAGCTGAGCTACTGAGACATGATGGCATAAATTAAATTGTGTTAAGTAAAAATAATTAAATTGGTAACACAGTTACTTATTATAATCCCATAATCAAAAATGGTCAATGGTTATGCCTAAAGTAAAAAACCGGCCAGTAATACATGGGCCGGTTTGTTTTTCTAACTTGTAAGTTTTTTACGATAAAATCTGGCATATGCCCTTGATCTATCTTTCAGCTTCTTTAGCTGTGATGTCTTCAGTTCAATGATTGGCTGTGCAAATGAAGTAATCAGCTTGCTTGAGAGAAGCAAGGTCAGCAGCAGTGATATGCCGGCAAGCAGCAGGAAGTTCTCCGGTTTAGTGAAAAAGCCCTGTACATCACTTTCTCTGAATACCCGTACAAAGAACCCATGCAGCAGATAGACATAAAGTGTATTTTTCCCTAAGTTAGTAAAGAAATATTGTTTGCGCGGTACGAAAGCAAAGAAGCTAAATACCATGATTGTGCTTAGGATATAAAAGCCCAATCTCGTAAAGACTGCCCCAATGGAAGCTGCACCCATTTCAGTATATGGCTTCGATCCAAGCAGCCATTTGTAATCCACTTCAGGGTAAAGATAAAAACCGATAAATACCACTGCAAAAATAGCAAACGCACTAATTCTGAACTTCGGCTGGAATAGAGCATATAAATGCTCTTTCTTTAAGTAGTATCCCAATAAAAATAACGGGAAGAACACAAACGTCCTGGATAAACTTAAATAGTTTGAAATCCAATCTGCATATCCTACAGCAAGCCCTATGATAAAAGCGGCAGCCAGGGAGTAAACCGCTTTATACTTTGCGAAGAATAAAAGCATGATATTCCAGCAGAACATGCTGATCAGGAACCATAATGACCAATGCGGGTTAAAAGGGTCCAGCTCAAAGGTGCCTTTATTATATAAAAAGTAATAAAAAACGGAATAAATAACCTGGAAAATGATATATGGCAGTATAAGCTTTTTAGCAATTTTCTTTATATAGCCTTTTTTATAAAAGCCTTTTGCAAAAAAACCGGATACCAATATAAATGCCGGCATATGGAACGTATAAATCACTTTATATACTGTATAAATTGTCTCATTATCTTCAATAAAAGAGCGGAGCAAATGCCCGAAAACGACAAAGAAGATCAAAATAAACTTAGCATTGTCGAAATAATAATCACGTTGTTTCATATGTCCTCCTCTATTAAAGACCCCCAAAAAATTACTCTATCTGTCTTTACCCACTTTAACATGAAGCAAACTTCATTTCTCGTGTAAATAGGAGGTTTTATTTACAGAAAAAGTAAATTAAAAATTTTTAATAATGACTGTATCACACGATTTGAAATTCTGTTATATAAAAAAAACGGCTAACTAACTTATATTTTATAAGGTTGAAAAAATTTTTGGCAAGACTGTTTCAAAACCTTTGATTTAAATGCCACTATTGTTTCAGATAAATGGTAGCAGTCCGTTTAGTCTGCCAAGTTGTGAAAAGCTGCTCTTCCCAGAAAGAAATCATAAAGGGAAATGCCCGGATAAGTGCCGGAGTAAAAGAAATTGGAAAAATAATCTTCAAATGTCATTTTTGTTCTATTATAATGAATTGAAAGAATAGTAAAAAAGAATTAGGAAGTAATCTAGTTCAATTGTTCGCATCCGGTTAAATCACAAAGGGGGAAGTATATTGAAATGGTTAAGGAAATTCAAATCAGGAAAAAAGGAACGAAAAGCTTCATCCATGTCTAAAAATCCAGATATTGGCAAGTTTTTTAATAAAATGGCCGGCACAAGCTGGTGGAAGAACCTGAAGCTTGGCCAGAAATATGGGGTCGCGCTTTTTGTGACCATTGGTCTATTCACAGTTTCAACCGTCCTTACTTTTTTTCTGCTTACAATTGCCAATTCAAAAATGGAGACTGTTAGGGATTCAGGAGAAAAAGCCATTAAAATTACTGAATCAGCGGCCACATTCCACCATAAAGGGAGCACGATTGGAAACTTTATCATTGACTCCAATCCAAAACATTTAAAGACATTTGACCAGCTGACAGAGGAATTTAATAAATTAAAGAAGGAAATTTCTCCGGATCTGATCAATACAAAATCCAAAGACCTTTTTAAGCAAATTGATGAAAATGATCAAAAAATCACCAGTTTATTTCATGATGTCATTGAGCCAAAAGTAAAACTTCAGCATGAAAGAGAATATAGGCTTGGGAAATTGCAGGCAGATAATATTATTTCTGAAACGGTAGAAAAATTGAGTACCCTTAGCAGCATGATGAAAGAGGATCAGCAAAAAGCTGTATCTTCTGCAAAATCCAGTCTAATCCTAACTTTGATAGCACTTGGCATTTCAATCATCGTTTCCGCCATTCTTGGAATCGCAAGTATTGTTTTTATAGGACGTATTATTTCAAAGAAATTAACTTCAATCGTACAGTTCTCAAATGAAATTGCAAAAGGAAACCTCAATGCAGATTCAGTAGAATATGAGGGTAATGATGAAGTAGCACAGCTTAGCAGAGCCATGAATTCCATGAAAGAAAAACTGCAGACTATGATTCAGGAAATTAATGCAGTTTCTGGATATGTTTCAGAAAGAAGCGGAGAACTGAATATTGCGGCAAATGAAGTAAAAGCAGCCAGTCAGCAGGTTGCTTCAACCATGCAGGAGCTTTCAGGAGGAGCTGAGGATCAGGCTGGATCTGCAACACGTTTGTCCTTATTGATGGACGAGTACCTGGAAAAAGTGAAAGAAGCAGCATACAGCGGGAAAGAAATCAAGAGTGCTTCCACAGAGGTGTTATCGCTTACTGAGGATGGAAACAAGCTTATGAAAAAATCCCAGGAACAAATGGGATTAATTAATCAGATTATGAAGTCGTCTGTGGACAAGGTTAATGGGCTGGATGACCAGACCAAACAAATCTCAAGGCTGGTTAAAGTTATAAAGGAAATTGCTGACCAGACCAACCTGCTCGCATTAAACGCAGCAATTGAAGCTGCCAGAGCCGGTGAGCACGGAAGAGGTTTTGCAGTTGTGGCAGATGAGGTGAGAAAGCTGGCTGAGCAGGTATCCTATTCAGTATCAGATATCACCAAGATTGTCGGAGGTATTCAAGCAGAGTCTAACAGTGTAGCCGTGTCACTTCAAACAGGCTATGGTCAAGTTGAAAAGGGAACGGAGCAAATTCAACTGACAGGACAAACATTCCAGAAAATTTATGAGGCAATTAACTCGATGTCTGCCAATGTCAGCGATATTTCCCGCAGCCTCGAGCAGGTATCAATTAACTCTTCACATATGAACCAGTCTATTGGCAATATTGCTGCAGTATCTGAGGAAGCTGCTGCAGGCATCGAGCAAACGAGTGCATCAATGGCTCAGACTAACCATTCAATGGAGGAAATCTCAGATAATGCACTGTCTCTGTCGGAATTGGCAGAACAATTAAATGAAATGATTGCAAAATTCAAACTGTAAAATCCAGGCATACTCGTTATAGGGTATGCCTCTTCCTTTCTAACCAAAGCACTTAATAATTATTTAAGACAGTTTTCCCTAAGATTTAAAGGTTTTAGTCTAATTTTGTAGAAATAATTAACTAATTGCAAATCCCAATAGGAGGAAATAGAGTGGTCATTATGAATCAGGAAATCAGGAGACTCTATGCCAGGATTGAGACTTTGGAAAAGGAAAATAATATGTTGGCGAATGATAATTCGTCTAAATATAATCTATTCTCTCACTCAAAAGATGGAATTTTAATCTTTGACAGCGAGGAGAAAATAGTTGATGTCAATCCATCATTTGCTGAGAGTATAAAGATGGATAAACAGCAGCTGATAGGCAGGAGCCTGTGTGAAATCGTGCCGGAAAATAAGCATTTCAAGCTCGAGAAGCAAAAGGAGCTATTGAAGAAGAATAATAGTGTCAGGGGCATCCTTCCAGTATATAGCGGCAGAAGTATTATTGAGTTTGATTTTACTACAAGCGCTCTTAATGAGAGCGGTCTTTATATGTGTATATTAAGAGATGTCACGAGTAAGCGTCGCCTTGAACGGAAAGTGAAAAAGAATGAAGAGCTGTATGCGGACCTATTTATAGAAGCTCTGGATGGCATCATTTTTTGGTGTGGTAATGGTGAAATCATCGATGCTAATGAGGCTGCCTGCCGAATTTTTGAATGTACACATGATGAACTGATCAAAAGACAGGTGAAAGATTTTGTCTATGAAAAATCGGAAAGATACAGAAACATTGTTAAAGAGATGTTCATTAAGGGCTCAATAAGGGATGAGCTTGTTTTTCTAATGCCAAATGGACAGTTTAAATCTTTGGAGTTTACAGTGAAATTGAACTCTGTTGAAGGCTACCATATGACAATCTTCAGAAATGTCAGCGAGCGTCACGCCATGGAAAAAAGCTTAAGGGAAAGCGAGCAAAAATTTCGGATGATATTTGAAGGGGCTCTTGAAGGTATTCTTCTCTGGAACGATCAATTTCAAATAGTCGATATTAATCAATCAGGCCAGAGAATGCTGCAGATGTCAAAAGAGGATCTTGTAGGGATATCACTGCATAGTATTTTGAATGACTGCAATATAACTGATGATGAGTTAAAAGATCAGATAAGAAGCATACACTCAGAGGGGCAATCAGACGGGAATCTTTCCATTACTTTAAAATCAGGCAGAAAGAAATTTTTTGAGTTTTCCAACAAGCTGAATATTTTTTCTAATATCAGTATGACGACGTTTAAAGATATAACTGAGAAGCTGGAAATGGAGGAGCAGCTTCGTAAATCAGATACCTTAAATGTCATTGGAGAATTGGCAGCAGGGATTGCACATGAGATCAGAAATCCTATGACGGCCCTTAAAGGGTTTATACAGCTTTTGGAGGGCAGTGTTAAAGAAGATCATACGATGTATTTCAATGTGATCACCACTGAGCTCAGCAGGATAGATTCAATTATTAATGAATTTCTTATTCTTGCTAAGCCTCAAGCTGTCAAATTTGTAGAAAAAGACATTTCACAAATCATGAAAGAAACAGTCGATCTTCTTAGTGCCCAGGCCGTTCTGCACAATGTTCAATTCAGAACTTATTATGAACAGAACTTGCCCAGGGTTTTCTGTGAATCCAATCAAATGAAAAAGGTTTTTATTAATATAATAAAAAATGCAATTGAAGTCATGCCAAAGGGTGGATATATTACAGTATCCATTCAAAAAGAATCGGACCAAAAAGTTCACATATCCATAGGGGATGAAGGAACTGGAATTCCTGCACATAAAATAAAAAAGCTTGGTGAGCCTTTCTATACTACAAAGGAAAGAGGTACTGGACTTGGCTTAATGGTTACATATAAAATTGTAGAAGAACACAAGGGAACAATTGAAGTGGAAAGCAAATTGGGTGAAGGAACTGTTTTCCACATCTATTTGCCCACATAATAAAGGCGGGAATGAAATGACAGGCAGAGTTTATTCTAAGAAAATGACACCGGCTGGAGACATTTACATCGTAGCAGAAAATGGAATCCTTTTGGCTTTATACATGGGGGAAGCTGATTTTCTGGAAGGGGAAGAGGTCTCATCATTGCAATTTAATCCCTCTGACTCTTTGTTAAAAAAGTGTGCTCTCCAGCTTGAGGAATACTTTGACGGACATAGGAAGGCCTTTGATCTCCCAATTGACCCTAATGGAACTGAATTCCAAATAGCAGTATGGAAAGAGCTTTGCCTCATCCCATTTGGGGAGACAAGAAGCTATCATGACATTGCTGTTAAAATAGGGAAAGACAAAGCTGTGCGGGCCATTGGACAGGCAAATAAGGCCAATCGCCTTCCAATCATTATTCCTTGCCATCGTGTTATCGGCAAAAATAAATCACTAACCGGGTATGCAGGAAGCAGGACAGAAATTAAAGAAATATTATTATCCCTTGAAGGGGCTAATTATGCTAAATAGTTGTCAAAATCACCTCTTAGGGTGATTTTTTTGTTTCTTAAATTTTGTTGACGAGAGATAACATGTTCGACTAATATCTAATTAGATGATAATCGAAATGAGGCTCTGTATTATGCAATTAAATCGTTTAGTGGCTTTTTATAAGACTATGGGAGACCCCACCAGAATCCGGATTGTTTTTCTCCTTGCCAAAGGGCCGCTGCATGGCCAGGCGATAGCCGGAAAGCTTGGCTTAACCCCGCCTACTATTACGCATCACCTAAATAAACTGCGGGAAATAAACCTTGTTTATCAAAGGAGAGATAAAAATACTGTTTATTTTTACCTGAATGAATCTGTACTGAAACAACAGTCAGGTGTTCTTGCAAAATTGGCAGACAAAGAGGAGGTTAAAAAAATGGAGGAATTAAATTCAGAAAACCAGAAGGTTATTGAAAATTTCTTTACACGGGATGGAAAGCTGAAGAATATTCCCGCCCAGAGAAAGAAGAAACTTATGGTTTTTGAGCACTTAATTAAAGGCTTGAAAATGGGCAAAAAATATGAAGAAAAAGAGCTTAACGAATATATCAAACAGTATCATGAAGACTATGCTACTATACGCAGAGAATTTATAATCAACCATTATATGTACCGTGAAAATGGAATTTACGAGTTAAACCCTCCTGAAATGTGGGCAAAAATAGAAGGGTAAGCAGGGGGTCCTGACAGGGCCCCCTGCAAACAAAGTCCTCAGCGGTAATAATCCGGTTTGCGGTCATCAAAAATCGGAATCAAGCTGCGGACTTCCTTCACTTTATCCAGGTCAATTTCACCATGAAGGATTTCTTCAGTTTCAGAGCCTTCAGAAAGCACATCACCCCAGGGATCTATAATCATCGAATGGCCAGCAAAGACATTAGCAGGATCTGAGCCGGAACGGTTGCAGGCAATGACATAGCATTGATTTTCAATGGCACGTGCAATCAAGAGCGCACGCCAATGTGCAAGCCGGGCCAATGGCCATTGGGCTACTACAAATAAAGCTTCTGCACCCCCTGCTGTATGGCTCCGCACCCACTCAGGAAAACGGATATCATAACAGATCATTCCTGCAAATCTCCTATTGTCCAGAGAAAATTCTCCTCTGGCTGACCCTCCTTTCAAATAGAGATGCTCATTCATAAGCTTAAATAAGTGCAGCTTGCTGTATTCATGTATAAAGTCTCCATTGTTATCTACAATCAGCAGCGTGTTAAATATACCATCGGATGTTTTCTTTGCAACAGACCCGCCAATCAGATGAACCTTATTTTTTTGTGCTGTCTCTTTCAAAAAAGCCAGTGCAAAGGCTGCATCCTGGTCCGCAATTTCATCCAATCTGGTCAAATCATAGCCTGTGGTCCAAAGCTCCGGAAGAACCAAAATGTCCGGATTGGACTTAAGCGCTTTATTAAACATGGCTTCAGCCGCTATAAAATTCTTCTCAGGTTTTCCAAAGGCGATATCCATTTGTAAACAGGCAACCTTTAATTTCATTTAACTCCCCCGCAATCATCTTTTCCTTATGTTATGATTAGTCCGATAGATATAAATTTTCTAAATTTTACTTTACAACTTATCATTTACGTTATATCATTTGTGACTATATTTTCAATCATTTTTTTAAAAGCAGGTGAACAATTTGATTAATTATCCGCAATCAGAACTATTAAAAAGTCTGCCAAAACAGTTTTTTGCCTCTTTGACAGCTAAGGTGGGGAAAAAGCTTGAACAGGGTCATGATGTCATCAACCTGGGACAGGGAAATCCTGATCTGCCTACCCCGGAGCATATTGTCAAGCGTCTTCATAGTGCAGCCGAAAACCCTCAAAACCATAAGTATTCTCCTTTTCAGGGTTACCCGTATTTAAAAAAGGCAGCAGCTGACTTTTATAAAAGGGAATATGATGTGGATTTGGACCCAGATACTGAAATAGCGATCCTTTTTGGAGGCAAAGCAGGGCTTGTTGAAATTCCTCAATGCCTTTTAAATCCCGGGGACAGCGTATTGGTTCCGGACCCGGGATATCCTGATTATTGGTCAGGAGTTGCGCTTGCTAAAGCAAAAATGGTAACAATGCCTCTGAGAGAGGAAAATAACTTCTTGCCTGTTTACAGTGAATTTCCAGCTGAGAAGCTTGATTCAGCCAAATTAATGTTTCTTAATTATCCAAATAATCCTACTGGAGCAGTGGCAAACATTGATTTTTTTCAGGAAACAGTCGAATTGAGCCGAAAGCATGGTATTTGCACCGTTCATGACTTTGCATATGGCGGAATTGGATTTGATGGAAAAAAACCAGTAAGTTTTCTTCAGGCAGATGGGGCAAAAGAGGTCGGAATTGAAATTTATACTCTTTCAAAGACCTTTAATATGGCTGGCTGGAGAGTAGGGTTTGCGGCTGGAAATGCAAGCGTTATTGCAGCACTGAACCTGATGCAGGATCATCTTTACGTCAGCTTGTTTGGAGCTGTTCAGGAAGCTGCGGCATCTGCTCTGTCAGGCTCACAGGATTGTGTAAAAGAGTTGAATTCAATCTACGAATCCAGACGAAATGCATTTATTTCCGGTCTCAGGGAAATCGGGTGGGATGTACAAGCGCCTCAAGGCTCCTTTTTTGCATGGCTTAAGGTCCCGGAATCATATACATCTGAAGAGTTTTCTGAGTATCTCCTGGAAAAAGCGCATATTGCAGTTGCACCAGGCAATGGGTTCGGCCAATTTGGAGAAGGATTTGTGAGAGCCGGTTTGCTGACATCTGAAGAAAGACTTAAAGAAGCGGTAAGGCGAATACAAAAATTAGATCTATTTTAATTTTTTCAAAAATTAAATTGACAAAAGTATTAAGCACTGTCATAATTCTAATTAAATTTCTAAATTAACTGAATAATAGATTTCGTTTTCTTATCAAGAGCAGGCGGAGGGACTAGCCCTATGAAGCCCGGCAACCGACTTAAACTTAAGCACGGTGCTAAATCTTGCAGCTTATAGCTGAAAGATAAGAAGATGTTAGATTGCTATGCTAACCTCTTCTTATTTGAAGAGGTTTTTTATTTTTCTCATTCTTTGATATTGAAAGGAAGAAGATTCATGAGCGAAATTATTGCAGCGTACCTAATACATGATGAAAAACATAATCCGGAGAAAAAAGCGGAGGAGATTGCTTTAGGTTTAACAGTTGGATCATGGACCCATCTGCCGGAGCTTGAAAAGCAGCAGCTAAAGAAGCATAAAGGCAGGGTCGTTTCTGTTGAAACCTTTACAAAAGATGCAGAAAGTAAGGAAACAGCAGCAATTATCAAGATTGCCTATCCTGCTGTAAATTTTAGTCCGGATTTACCGGCAATATTAACAACAGTCTTTGGGAAACTGTCACTGGACGGAAAGATTAAACTTTTGGATTTGCAGTTTTCCAATGAATTGAAAAATTTTTTCCCCGGACCTCGCTTTGGGATTGAAGGGCTGAGGGAAAAATTGAATGTATATGACAGGCCTCTTCTGATGAGCATCTTCAAAGGAGTGCTCGGCAAAGATATGGATTTTTTGACTTCTCAGCTGCGGGAACAGGCCATGGGCGGCATAGACCTTGTAAAAGACGATGAAATACTATTTGAAAACAGCCTTACACCGTTAGAAGCGCGGATAAAGGAAGGAAAAAAGGTGTTGAGACAGGTTTATGAAGAAACGGGCCATCGGACCTTATATGCCGTAAATTTAACAGGCAGGTCGTTTGAATTAAGAGATAAGGCAAGAAAGGCATCCAGTCTTGGAGCTGATCTTCTTCTTTTCAATGTATTCTCTTATGGGCTCGATGTATTGCAGTCTTTGAGGGAAGATGATGAGATTGAACTGTCTATCATGGCACATCCTGCAGTCAGCGGAGCCCTTTCAGCTTCAAGTGTTTATGGGATCTCCTATCCTTTGCTTTTAGGTAAACTGCTCAGGTATGCAGGGGCAGACTTGTCTCTTTTCCCTTCACCTTATGGGTCAGTAGCCCTTGAGAAAACCCAGGCATTATCAATTGCGGATAGCCTGACTGTGAATGATTTTTGCAAAAGAACTTTTCCGGTACCCTCAGCCGGCATCCATCCGGGTTTAGTGCCATTGCTATTCGAAGACTTCGGAATAGACAGTGTCATCAATGCCGGAGGCGGCGTACACGGGCACCCTGATGGGGCAAGAGGAGGCGGTTTGGCATTCCGCCAGGCGATTGATTTAACTTTAAAGGGAGCCTCTTTAGCCGATGCTCCATCAGACTTCCCAGAATTAAAAAGAGCGATTGATTTATGGGGATACAAAAAGGCGGCTTTAAAGAATGGCTAAAATAGCGGTATTTTGCGACTTTGATGGAACTATTACCGAAAAAGATAACATCATCAATATTATGAAACATTTTGCTCCTTCTGGGTGGGAGGGGATAAAAAATCAAGTCCTGCAGCAGGAAGTTTCTATTAAAGAGGGAGTAGGAAAGATGTTTTCCCTTCTCCCAAGCAAACTGAAAAGTGATCTTACTGATTTCATTTTAAAAAATGCAAAGATAAGAGAGGGTTTTCAGCCGTTTGTCGATTATCTGGCAGAAAAAGATATACCGCTTTATATAGTAAGCGGAGGAATAGACTTTTTTGTAGCTCCCGTTTTGGATAAGTATGGACCCTTTGAAGCAGTGTTCTGCAATGGTTCAGATTTTAGCGGAGACACAATAAAAATCTTATGGCCCCATAGCTGTGATGAAAAATGCGAAAATGATTGCGGCTGCTGCAAGCCTTCCATTATGCGGAAATTAGAGGATGAGGACACATTTAAAGTGGTAATCGGAGATTCAGTAACTGACCTTGAGGCTGCAAAACAGGCGGACTTTGTCATAGCAAGAGACTTGCTGCTTGAGAAAAGCAAGGAAATGAACCTTAAACATAATGCTTTTGAAACATTCTATGATTGCATTGAGGTCTTAAAAAATTTAAATGAGGTGAGAGTATGAGCAGACTTGAGGAAAAATGGAATGAGCTTGCAGATATTAAAGCCGAGCTCGCGGAAAGGGACTGGTTTATGGGAACGAGCGGAAATCTGGCCATTAAGGTCAGCTCAAGCCCGCTTCAATTCCTCGTAACTGCAAGCGGTAAGGATAAGCGGAAACGGACTGCAGAAGACTTTCTACTGGTGGATGAATTTGGCCGGCCGGTGGGCGAAACCCATTTAAAGCCATCCGCTGAAACACTTCTGCATACGGAAATATACAGAAGAACAAAAGCTGGATGCAGTCTCCATGTACATACAATTGATAATAACGTCATCTCAGAAATTTATGGCGACCAGGAGGCAGTAACCTTTAAAGGACAAGAGCTCATTAAAGCATTTGATAAATGGGAAGAGGATGCTGTCCTCAGGATTCCGATTATTCCTAATTATGCGCATATTCCTGCGCTGGCAAAGTGTTTTGCTTCCCATGTACATGAAGACTCAGGTGCAATTTTAATTAGAAACCACGGAATTACAGTATGGGGCAAAACCTCTTTTGAGGCTAAAAAGATCCTGGAGGCTTCAGAATTCCTGTTCCGATATCAGCTAAAGCTTCTGGAACATAGAGCCAAACAGTTATCCAAAGTAGTGTAGTCCAAAAGCTCAAAATAATGCAGAAAAAAATTTAAATAGAGAGGATAGATCAGTTTGGCATATATCGTATTTCAAAATTCAAAAAAAGAAATCAGGAATCAGGAAGAAATTGCTTCTTTTCTGGAAAAACAGGAGGTTATTTATGAGCAATGGGCAATAGATAAATTGCCTGAAAGCCTCCAGGAAAAATATTTGCTTTCCGATGATGAGAAACAAGAAATCCTGGATACGTTTGCTGCAGAAATTAAGGATATTTCAGAAAGAAGAGGATACAGGGCACAGGATGTCATTTCCCTTTCAGAGAATACGCCGAATTTGGAACAGCTTCTTCAAAATTTCCAGCGGGAACACCACCATACAGACGATGAGGTGAGGTTTATTGTCAGCGGCCACGGGGTTTTTATTATACAAGGAAAAGATGGGGAATTCTTTGAGGTATTCCTGAATCCCGGCGATTTAATATCAGTACCTGAAAACATTCGTCATTATTTTACTCTGCAGGATGACAGAAAGGTAGTAGCCATCCGGATCTTTGTATCTGCAGAAGGATGGGTGCCAATTTATGAAGAAAAGGAAGTTCATCAATAATCTGTTGACCCATTGCTCAGGCATTGGGTTTTTTATTTTCCCGCTATAATTAATGGTTTTTTTTTACATCCATTGATCATGCAAATTTTTTATCAAAAACTGTTGGTTTAAGCAGTTTTGATAAGCAGAAGGTGTCGAAAACCAATGGGGCTGATGTGAGATTATTGTCGATTAAAATTAATTGGGAAAAAGATTGTCTAATATTGCGAATCTATTTACATTTATAGAAATTCTTGTAATAATGCATCAAGTAGACACATTTATATCGGATAAAAGGGATAGGATTAGGAGGAAGAAAGTTGCGCAATAAAAGAATACAGCTGCTGATTGAAATCCAGCAAAAAAGGGAAAAAATGATAGAAACGGCAAGGAGAAACGGAATGGCGAGCCAGGAAACGGTTCGCTGCAGCCAGGAACTCGATCAATTGATTTTTGAATATCAATGCTTCATTAAACGGGAGAAGGAACAAAAGAAAAGGATGAGAGTTTCATTCAGGCAAATGATTCTATCATGGAAGAAAGCAGTTGTATAATTAAAATAACTGAGTATATTTATTGAGCGAATATAAAAAGGAAGTCAAAAAGGATCCGTGAAGGGTTCTTTTTTTTTGCAGTCTGCTGCAATTCTAGTAATAAACATATTAATTCATTAAAGAAGTACTATGCCTCTTTAGAGAATCATATATCGTAATACAAAGCTTTTTTTATTACTTAAAGTACTCAATACTCATACAAGCTTTAAGTTAAGAGGAGGGAAAGTAAAAAATGCACATAGTTGTGTGTGTCAAGCAAGTGCCTGATACAAAAATCATTAAAATCAATCCCAAAACCAATACCCTTGACCGGCGCAGTGCTCCTGCCATTTTGAACCCTTATGATGCTCATGCAGTGCAGGAGGCTGTGAAAATTACAAAGGCCCTGGGAAAAGGCACCATATCAGTCTTATCCATGGGACCTCCACAGGCCGTGGCAGTTATTAAGAAAAGTATCGAAATTGGGGCGGACCGCGGATTTTTAATTTCCGACCGTGCATTTGCCGGTGCAGACACACTGGCAACAAGCTATGCTCTGTCTAAAGCTTTAGAACGTATTTCAAAAGATATGCCTGTGGATTTAATTCTATGCGGAAAGCATGCCATTGATGGAGATACCGGCCAGGTTGGACCAGGTATAGCAAGGCGTCTGGATATTCCGCCTGTCACCAATGTGATCGAAGTAGCTGAAGTTAATGAAAGTGAAAAAACGATTCTGATCAAAAGGAAAATCACGAACGGATATGAATTAATTCAAGCTCAAATCCCTTGCCTGCTGACCGTTGAAAAAGAGATTAATAGCATAGAATATTCCCCTATGCCTAATATGATAAAAGCTGCCAGATATGAACCGGTAATCTGGTCTGTTAATGATCTTGAAAATGTGGATCGGACACAGCTGGGGTTGAAGGGATCTCCTACGATAGTGGGTAAAATGTTTACCCCTCCAAAGCCGGAAGGCGGAAAAAGGCTGGAAGGGAATGCAGACGAACAGATTCAGCAGCTGATGGAGCTTCTTAATGATAAAAAAGAGCTTTTGCAGCCAAACAGTAATAAATAGGGGGGATTTACATGATGGATGAGTACCGGGGAGTATGGGTATTCATAGAACAAAATGATGGGAAAATTGAGGGGGTTTCCCTTGAATTGCTCGGTGCCGGCAGAAAGCTGGCTGATAAACTTGAGGTGCCTCTTTCCGGTGTGCTGCTTGGGTATGAAATTAAGTCTTTAAGCCGTGAGGTCATCGTCTATGGTGCTGATCAAGTTTATGTAATTGACCACGAAGTAATGAAGGATTACCGGACTGAATCTTATATGAAGGCAGTTATCAATCTTGCCGAAAAATATAAACCTGAAATTTTTCTCTATGGGGCTACCTCCAATGGTAAAGATTTAGCCAGCGCAGTTGCCACAGATCTCAGTACTGGATTGACAGCGGATACAACCATGCTGGATGTCGAAGTGGAAAAGAGGCTGCTTGAAGCAAGCCGCCCGGCTTTTGGCGGAAATATAATGGCAACCATCCTTTGCAAAAAACACCGGCCTCAGATGGCTACTGTCCGCCCTAAAGTTATGAAAGCAATGGAGCCGGATCCTGATAGGCATGGTGAGGTTATAGAAGAACCGATTACCTTAAAAGAAGATGACATGCGCACAAAGGTGATAAAAATTGTGAAAGATGTCACAAAAAAAGTGAACTTAGCTGAAGCCCATGTTGTCGTTGCAGGCGGAAAAGGAATGGGTGATTTTCAAAACTTCCAGCTGATCCATGAGCTGGCTGACACCATTGGAGCGACCGTAGGGGGGACAAGGGATGTAGTGGAGGCAGGATGGCTTCCGCATGAACAGCAGGTGGGGCAGACAGGAGAAACCATTACACCAAAGATCTATTTTGCTATTGGGATTTCAGGGGCAATTCAGCATGTTGTGGGCATGAAAAATTCAGAGTTTATTATTGCGATTAACAAGGATCCACAAGCCCCTATATTCGATGTAGCAACCTGCGGTATCGTAGGTGATGCACTTGAAATTGTTCCGAAGCTGATTAAAGAGTTCAAGGAAGCAAGAGAAAGAGGGGGTGAAATGAGCTATGTCTGAAAAGTTTGATGTCATTGTGGTTGGTGCAGGGCCTGCAGGAACTTCCTGTGCTTACACCTGTGCTAAAAACGGCCTAAAAGTCCTGCAAATTGAAAGAGGAGAATATCCAGGCAGCAAAAATGTAATGGGCGGAGTGTTATACCGTAAGCAAATGGAGGAAATCATTCCGGAGTTTTGGAAAGAAGCCCCACTCGAACGGCCTGTCATAGAGCAGAGATTCTGGATGATGGATAAAGAATCGGCAGTGAGTTTTGGCTATAAAGGTCTTGAGTGGGGGAAGGAGCCATATAATAATTTCACAGTGCTCCGCGCACCTTTTGACCAATGGTTTGCAAAGAAAGGGGTTGAGCAGGGCGTTCTATTAATAAATGAGACGGTCGTACTTGAGTGTCTGACTGAGAATGGAAAAGTGGTTGGGGTAAGAACAGACCGTCCGGATGGAGATATATATGCAGATGTAGTGGTTTTGGCAGATGGTGTGAATTCACTGCTTGCAAAGCAGCTTGGCTACCATAAAGAATTCCGTCCTGATGAAGTTGCCCTGACAGTAATGGAAGTCATTAATCTTTCTAAAGACAAAATTAATGACCGTTTCAACCTGGAAGACAACCAGGGATGTACGATTGAAATTTTCGGGGACTCAACGAAAGGCAATCTCGGTACCGCTTTCATTTACACTAATAAAGATAGTATCAATATTGGTGTAGGAACGACGCTCTCAAGCATGATCAAGGCAAAGCTTAAACCTTATGACCTGCTGGATTATTTAAAAACACACCCTATGGTAAGACCTTTAATAGAAGGGGGAGAGTCCGCTGAATATCTGGCCCATTTGATTCCTGAAGGCGGGTACCATTCGGTGCCGAAAGTGGCCGGTAATGGTGTTCTCCTTGCAGGTGATGCGGCGCAGCTTGTTAATGCCATTCACCGCGAAGGCTCCAATATGGCCATGGCATCCGGAACGATGGCTGCAGAGACCATCATTGCCGCCAAGGAACGGGGGGATTTTAGCGAAGCCAGCTTGAATCAATACAGGGAAAAACTGTATCAAAGCTTTATAATTAAAGATCTGGAAAAATATAAAGATGCAGCTCACACTTTTGAACACTACCCGCAGTATTTTAAGGAGTATGTTCCGATGCTGAATAGGGCAGCGAACAAATTCTTTACAGTTGATGGAACTCCAAAGAAAGAAAAACAAAAAGAAATTATGAAGAGCTTCACCAGTGAACGCGGGACAATTCGTGTGCTTCAAGATATGTACAGGGCATGGAAGGCGGTGAAATAATGTCAACGAAAACGATCGAAGAAAAGCAATATTTAGTTCGTTTCAAGGCAGATACAAAATCACATCTTACCGTATTGGATCATGATATCTGTATGACAAAGTGCCCCGATAAAATATGCACCATTTTCTGCCCGGCTGAGGTCTACAAGTGGGAAGGATTAAGAATGCAGGTCGGTTACGAAGGATGTCATGAGTGCGGCAGCTGCAGGATAGGATGCCCATATCAGAATATTAAATGGGAATATCCGAAAGGCGGCCATGGAATAGTATTCAGGCTTGCATAAATCAGCCCTCAGGATCATACAAAAACCGGCCATCGATTTGGCCGGTTTTGAAAAGGGGGTATGAAAAAGGCTTTATCTTTTGGTACATGTACATTATAAATTTAAAATATTAAGAAACTGTTAACAAGGTATATATAAACTATGAAATCTAAAAGGGTTTTCTAATTTGACGCGTTAATGCATTTTAGTAATAGTGCTTTAGTAACTTAATTTTCAAGGCAGAATTTGTTAAACTAAATGTGGTCGAACTATTATAGTTGACCCCCTATAATCTGGAGAGCTTAGTTCGTCTAGGCTCTTTTTTTTATTGCATTAAGAATGCTTTATTATTGGATTATGTTTAGAAGTAGAATTTACCTATATGTATGTTATTTCACATGCGAGGGTAAAAAAAGATGGAGCGAAGGAGAAATAATTTTTGAGGCTAGCTGATTTTTTCTTGTCTATTTAAAAAACTGAACTGTGAATCTTTGACATTGGCTTCAATTTCTCTGGCATGTTCAAATGCTTTGTGGACGCATTCATGAAGAGATGAAGAATATAGTACTTCATTCCATGAAAAGCTTCCTTCTGAATCTGATGGATAAATGGTTACTTTCCAGCAATAAAACTCTTTTTCCTGTTCTTTCAGCTGTCCTTCCAGAGCGATAAGCCAATGGGTTTGCCCAGTGGAAAGGTATGAGTCTTCTGAATTGGCCGGAATAAGGCACTTTTGATAAAATTCGTAGAAAGTTGGCGGATGCATTTTAATCCCTCCTAACAATTTAAAGGGTTCAGCTGCAGCGATATAAAGATAACTTACCTTTATTATATGGCAAAAAACGAGAAGATTGCACAAAATTATTTAAATTTTTAGAAAATTTTTCAGAAATGCACAAAGTGACGGGCATCACAACAATTCTTCCTGCCATTTCTTATACTGAACCTATATTAGATAGGAGGGGTTTAGGGATGGAAGGCTGTATGAGCTCCATGATGGGAAATGGTCCAATAAATCTTAGCAAAGGGCTGAAACAGCTGAAAGAGGAGCACCCTCCTCTTTTGGCAATGCTTGAAGAGCTTCTTCAGATCACAATTAAAATGGAGGAATCTCCAGACAAAGCTCTTTTTGAAGAGTTAACTGAACATGTACAGAATTTCTGCAGTAAGCTTGATCCGCACTCAGAAAGGGAGGAAGGTGTGCTTTTCCGCATGATGGAACAATACCTGGGTAAAGGAACAGGCCCTATCGCTGTTATGGAGTATGAGCATGATCAGGCTAAAAGCTGTATTAAAGCTTTTTTAGGAGCAGGGGAAGGAAAAGAGCATTTGACTGCAGAAGAAATGGCCGAACACTCCGGGCTGATTAAAAAGGCATACTATACTCTGACACAGCACTTTTCTAAAGAAGAAAACGTCCTATTTCCTATGGCAGAAAATCTTCTTACTGAAGACGAGAAAGAAGAGCTATATATTAAAATTCAGCAAATTTAAAGAGGAGGGAGCACCTCCTCTTTTTTAATTATTCCATTCTGAAACCCTTTCATCCGGGGGAAGCAATAAAGTCAGCAATCCCAAAACGGGAAGAAACCCTGTAAATATTATCATATTGGCCAGTCCAAGAGTGTCGGCCAGATAGCCCAAAGCAACGGAGCCTATCGCCCCCATACCAAATGCCAGCCCTACTGTCAATCCAGCCATTGTGCCGATTTTTCCGGGAACGAGTTCCTGTGCGTATACAACAGTCACAGAAAAGCTTGACATAAGTATAAATCCGCCCGCCACAAGCATGACAAATGCAATAGCTGAAGGCACGAAAGGAATCAGGAGGGAAAGGGGAACAGTGAGGATCATTGAAAGAAAAATAATCTGTTTCTTTCCAAACCGATCTGCGAGCGGTCCGCCAAAAAACGTACCCAGCGCACCTGATACTAAAAATGCAAATAAGAAGAGCTGTGCCTGACTTATAGAGAAAGAATATTTCTCAATGGCATAAAAAGCATAGAAATTTGTCATCCCTGAGATATACCATGAACGGGCAAAAATCAAAAAAAGAACCAGGAGGAGGGCTCCCCACACCTTTCTGGGAATTCTTTTGTTTTGGCGTGCACCTGAATCTTTCCGCGGTTTAGTGGCGGTCAGTTCCTGCTGAAGACGTCCTGTATACCAGAATGCAATATAAATCAGCAGTCCAACTGCAATTGCCGCAACTGCGGTAAACCAGGCAGCCCCTATTTGTCCCAGTGGAACAAGTATGAGGGCTGTAATGATGGGAGCAAGTGCCTGTCCGGTGTTACCGCCAACTTGATAAATTGATTGAGCAAGACCCCTGCGCTGGCCTGCTGCCATATATGCTACCCTTGAACCTTCAGGATGGAACACAGCCGAACCCAAACCAATGAATAGAACTGAAAGAATGATCCATTTATAATCTGGAGCAAAAGCCAGGCCTAATACACCAAATAAAGTTGATGTGAGGCCGATTGGCAAGGCAAAAGGGAACGGTTTTTTATCAGTGGCCATCCCAATGACAGGCTGCATGATGGAAGAAACCATATTTAACGAAAAAGCAATCATTCCCAGCTGTGAGTAGGTAAGCCCCATAGACTTTTCCAAGATCGGAAACATAGCTGGGATAACGGATTGGATGGAATCATTCAATAGGTGGCAAAGGCCAATGATGAATAATATCCGATAGGCTGTTTTCTGCTGCGGATCAGAATTTGGATAGATTTTAGCAGCGGTAGCACTCATAATGTAAGTCTCCTTCTTTCTGAACATTTCGTAAAACTAAATATAGTGTACCTTATTCACGAGTCTATCAAAATAGCTATTTTGAAAATCCGTTAAATATTATATAATTTACATTATTCAGAATAAGGACGAGAGCAGGGGAGCTAATGGAAAAAGCAGTTGATGCTTTAATGACGGACAACTTCCTCCATCATTTCTTAAGTATCTATTCTTTGAATACCGTGAATTATAAAAAGCTGGGTGATTTTGAAAACTATGTCTTTCAAGCTTCAAAAGATGGGGAAGAGCTAATATTGAGAATTACCCATTCGACACATCGCAAGCTGGAGGAGCTTTTATCTGAAGTTGACTGGATGAGTTATTTAAGATCAGAAGGTTTGAAGGTTCCAAAGGTAATGACTTCACAAAATGGGAATATGGTTGAAGCCCTGGAAGCTGGTGATGGCTCTGTCTTTTATGCAAGCGTGTTTTCAAAAGCAGAGGGAAAACCAATCGATGTTCGTTCAACGGAATTCAATCAGGAGTTATATCATGCATGGGGAAGAGCAGTGGGGAAAATGCATGCAGCCACAAAATCATATGTTCCTTCTCCTGGCATTGTACAGCGTATTCAATGGGATGAAGAAGAACTGCTGACCGTTGAAAAATATATACCCAAAGAAGATCAATTAATTATTAAGAATACGAAGGATTTATTGAATCTGCTTCACACATTGCCAAAGCATATAAACAACTATGGTCTTATTCATACGGATATTCATTCCGGAAACTTTTTTTATGACGGAAAAGATATACAAGTGTTTGATTTTGATGATTGCTGTTATCATTGGTTTGCGACTGATATCGCCATTCCTCTGTATTATTCAATTTTATATAAGTTTAAAGAGGCGGACCCGGAAGAAGTGAATATCTTTGGCAGGATGTTCCTGGAATCCTTTTTGGACGGATATCAGCTGGAGAATGAAATTCCCGGTGACCTGGAAAAACACCTGCCTTTATTCCTGCGGCTAAGGGATATCACACTGTATTCCGTTCTCCATAAAAAAATCGCACCTGAGGACAGGAATCCTCAGCTATTAGTAATGATGAAGTTGATAAAGGATCGAATTGAGAGAAACTCTCCAATATATTTTAGCTAAAAGGGAAGGTGCCTGGGATCATGCACCTTCCCTTTTATGGGTTTTTGATAGGCAGAAAAATATCTACATGAGTACCCTTTTTTACTTCGCTTGTAATAAATATTTCACCGCCAAAAGAATGCACAATGCGCCTGCAGACCACAAGCCCAAGACCTGTACCCATTTCCTTTGAAGTATAAAATGGATGAAATATTTTTTCTATTTTGTCTTCTGGAATACCGGAGCCTGTGTCCGCGATCTTAAGCTGACATCTGGATTGCATTTTATTCAGCTTTATCGTTAGTTTTCCGCCGTCCTGCATTGATTCAAAAGCGTTTTTCGTCAAATTCAGGATCACCTGTTTCATCTGATCTTTCGTGCAATCGACTATGACGGGTTCATCTGAAAAAACAGATTCAAAAGTGACATTGTGTAAATTAGCTTCAGAAAGTATTAAAGGTTCTAATTCCTTTATAACACTTCTCAAATCCATAGCATCCATTTTTTGAGCAGTGGGTTTACCGAGAATTAAAAATTCACTGACAATCTCATTGATTCTGCTTATCTCATCATTGATGACAGAAAAATAATACTGGTCATGTGTATTCGTATATTTTTCACTCAATAGCTGTATAAGGCCTTTTATTCCTGTTAAAGGGTTCCTGATTTCATGGGCTGTGCTGGCAGCCAGAGTACCTACCAGTTCAAGTTTTTGCAGTTCATTTTCCTTTTTTTCTTTTTCAGCCTGTTTTTTCAGCCTTAAATATTTTATGAAGAGAAATAAAATATGAATTAAAATGGTTAATACAAGTATTGCCAGGAAAGCGTCCTTAATAATTTTCAGCATGTCTCTTGGCGGAAATTCCACTTTTACACTCCAAGGCAGCCTGTCAATCGGAATTGTAATGCTATTTTGACTGGAAAATGAAGAGTCTCCATTCATATTGATGTCCATAATTGTTTCCCTTTTAGAATTAAGAACTGAAAGCCGGGCATCAGGAGTGAGGAGCCTCATAATATTTTGTACGTAATCCACTCTCATATGTGCCACAATAATAGAGATTACATCTCCATCGTCATTCAATACCGGCTTTCCTATCCCAACGACTGTTTGCCCATTTGTTAGTGTTTCAGGAGTATTGGAAATAACAATATCTTTCGTTACCAATACCTCTTTAAGATATTTCTTCTCAGATAAATCTGAGTTTGCTAAGAATTGATTTGATCCTGTAAGAACCATTCCGCTGCGATCAAGAAGGTAAATTCCTCCATAACGAGGATCCATTTGATTGGCTTTTTGGAGCAGAGGTTCAAGCTTTTCAGAAGGTGTGTCAGCACTTCCGGCAGTCAGCGAAAGCATCTCAAGTGTGGTCACGGTCTCGGAAATAAACTGGTCCCAGCTTCTTTGGTGTATCGAGCCAATCCATTTTGCTTCTTCGAGTCTTTCCATATCATTTTGTTTAACAGAATCCATAAACAAAAAGATGCTGCCGGCTAAAGTGGGAATAATTACTGCGAATAAATAAAGCAGGAAATTTCTGTTTCGATTATTCATGAGGGTAACTCCAGATTAATTAGGTTAATTTGTCCTTAGCTAACTGACATTAACAATATTATACCATTATGTGTTAAAAGAGGTTTAATTCTTTCAAAGGAATGTTATTTTATATGTAAGGAGGGGTTTGATGAAATCGGAAGCTTTACTCACCATTTTAGCTACAAGTGATGTCCACGGACATGTTTATCCATATTATTATGGAACGGATGAAAACGCTGAGCACGGTCTGGGCAAGCTTGCAGCGTTAATAAAGAGAGAAAAGGAACAATCTGAGATTTCCATACTAATTGATAATGGTGATTTGATCCAGGGAACTCCTCTGACTTATTATTATTCCAGGTACCTGAAAAATCAAAAAAATCCTATGATACAGATCTTAAATAAACTTGAATATGATGCAGCTGTTATCGGAAATCACGAATTTAACTATGGAAAGAACACCCTTGCAAGAGCGGTCAGTGAGTCCAATTTTCCTTGGCTTTCAGCTAATATCTTATTCAATTCAACAAAAGAAACTTATTTCGGGCTTCCTTATAAAATAAAAACCTTTGCAAATGGTTTGAAAACTGCGGTAATAGGTGTCACGACCCAGTATATTCCAAATTGGGAGAAAAGGCAGCATATTGAGCAGCTTTCATTTGAATCTGCGGTGGTCAGCTTGAAAAGGTGGGTTTCCTATATCCAGGAGGAAGAAAAGCCGGACTTGATTATCGTCTCATACCATGGGGGCTTTGAAAAGGATATAAAAACAGGTGAACTGACAGAAGAACAAACAGGAGAAAATGAAGCCTACAGAATCTGTACAGATGTCCCAGGTATTGATGTTCTGATTACCGGGCATCAGCACCGTTTTATTGAAGGGGAGCAAGTGAATGGTGTATCTATTGTTCAGCCGGGATTTAACGGCCAGGCGCTTGCAAAGGTTACAGTAAAATTCAGAAAAAGACACAATGATTGGCTGATTGATGAAAAAAACTCTGCCCTGATTTATCCCAATGGAATTATGCCTGATCATGAGGTCCTTCAGCTTGCCGGTTATTATGAATCCAAAACCCAGAATTGGCTTGATACAGTGATAGGTGAAATTGAAGGAGACATGGTGATTAAAGATATTTTCAAAGCGCGCCTTAATGAGCATCCGCTGATTGAATTCATAAATAAAGTGCAAATGGAAGCTGCTGGTGCTGATATTTCCTGTACGGCGCTGTTTCATGAGGGAGCACCAGGTTTCAAATCTAAAGTAACGATGAGAGAAATTGTTTCTAATTATATATATCCCAATTCTCTATGCGTCCTAAGAATTTCCGGAAAGGACATTAAGGATGCTTTAGAGCGGTCAGCATCTTATTTTGAATTGAACAGTGATGGGGAAATTATAGTGAATCCTGAATTTTCATATCCGAAGCCACAGCATTATAATTACGACATGTGGGAAGGAATTGAATATAAAATAGATGTTTCCCGCCCAAGGGGCAGCCGGATCACCGAGCTTCTTTATAAGGGACATCCTATCAGGGAGGATGGCGAGTACCATGCAGTAATGAACAATTACCGGGCTGCAGGAGGCGGAGGATATTATATGTTCAAGGACAAACCCGTGGTGAAAGAAATATTAACCGATATGACTGAATTGCTTGCCGGCTATTTTTCTGAAAAGGGAAAGGTAATCCCGACACTGAACTGCAATTGGGAGGTTTCAGCCGGCAAATGATCCTGATTTGTTAAATTGACAGCTTTCTTACTGTTTTCTATAATGATTGAGAATTGATTGATGTAAACGCTACTCAATAAAAGGTAAAGGGATTGGATAAAATGGGGTCTGAACAAATTGACCAATCGTTGAAATTATTTATCGTCCTGTCCAGGGCATACCGGGCTATTAATGAAAATGTAAATAAACGAATACAAACTTACGGAGTAAATCCAACTGAATTTGCAGTTTTGGAGCTTCTTTATCATAAAGGGGACCAGCCTCTGCAGCAGATCGGCGGGAAAATACTATTGGCCAGCGGGAGCATCACATATGTAGTGGACAAGCTTGAGCAGAAAGGCCTGTTAAAAAGGGTAGCATGCCCGACGGACAGAAGAGTTACCTTTGCGCAAATTACAGATGAGGGAAAAGCATTTATTGAAAATATTTTTCCTGACCATGAAAAACATATACATTCACTTATGAACGAGCTGACTTCAGAAGAAAAAGCTGCAGCCATTGAGGTATTAAAGAAGCTTGGACTATCAATCTCCCATGACAAAAATGTGGGAAATTAATTTAAACAGCCTTGACGGGCTGTTTTTTATTTTGTGGCAGATAAGATATGTTTAGGGAAGGAATAATCCAAATATTGTCGAAATAGTTTAGTGGTTTGTTTATAAATCGATATACATATACACGAGGGGGCAGTAATGTGAGATTTGAAGACTATACATATGATCGTCCGAATCTTGAGAAAATAAAGGGGCGATTTGAAGCAGCGCTTGAAAAGTTCGAAGTTGCAGCTTCTGCAGAACAGCAAAATCAGGCTATGAAAGAAATTAATGATATTCGCAATGATGTCGGTACCATGTTCAACCTATGCTATATCCGGCATTCAGTAGATACGAATGATGAATTTTACAAAGCAGAACAGGATTATATGGATGAAATTCAGCCTGAAGTAGAAGGGTTTGTTACAAAGTATTATCAGGCTTTGGTTAATTCCAGGTTCAGGGCAGAGCTTGAAGATCGCTGGGGAAATCAGCTGTTTGCACTTGCAGAAGCCCAATTGAAGGTGTTCTCGCCAGAGATTGTACCGCTTTTGCAAAAAGAAAATAAGCTTTCTTCAGAATATACGAAATTAATTGCTTCAGCCAAGATTGATTTTGAAGGTGAAGAACGCACACTTGCCCAATTGGAGCCATTTACACAATCTACAGATCGTGAAATGCGTAAAAAAGCAAGTGAGGCCCGCTTTGGTTTTCTGGCTGAAAATGAAGATGAACTTGACCGTATATATGATGAGCTTGTCAGGGTTAGAACAGAGATCGCCCATAAGCTTGGATACAAGAATTTCGTTGAACTGGCTTACTTCCGCATGTACCGGACAGATTATAACGCGGAAATGGTTGCAAACTTCCGTAAGCAGGTGAAGGATTTCATCGTTCCAATCGCCACGAAGCTTAAGGAAAGGCAAAGAGAGCGCATTGGCGTTGATAAGCTTAAATTTTACGATGAAGGATTTGAATTTAAAACGGGTAATGCCGTACCGAAAGGCGATCCTGACTGGATTATTGAAAACGGACAAAAAATGTATGATGAGTTATCCGGTGAAACAAGTGAATTTTTCTCATACATGAGAGAAAATAATCTTATGGACCTGGTAGCCAAAAAGGGAAAAGCAGGGGGCGGCTATTGCACTTACATTGAAAACTATAAGTCCCCATTCATTTTCTCTAATTTTAATGGGACTTCAGGAGATATTGATGTTCTTACCCATGAAGCAGGACATGCATTCCAGGTCTATTCAAGCAGTCATTTTGAAATACCTGAATATAACTGGCCAACCTATGAAGCAGCTGAAATTCATTCCATGAGCATGGAATTTTTTACATGGCCCTGGATGGAAGGCTTCTTTAAGGAGGATACGGAAAAATACAAGTTTTCACACTTGAGCGGGGGACTTCTTTTCCTGCCTTATGGCGTATCAGTTGATGAATTTCAGCATTGGGTGTATGAAAATCCGGAAGCAGCACCGCAGGAAAGAAAACAGGCTTGGAGAGAAATTGAGAAGAAATACTTGCCGCATAAAGATTATGATGGCAACGAGTATTTAGAGAACGGAGGATTCTGGCAGCGTCAGGGTCATATCTACAATTCACCATTCTATTATATTGATTATACATTGGCCCAAATCTGTGCATTCCAGTTTTGGAAAAGATCCAGGGAGAATCAGGAAGAGGCTTGGAAGGATTATTTAAAACTATGCCAGCTTGGCGGCAGCAAGCCTTTCACTGGACTTGTTAAAGAAGCTGGATTGATTTCTCCTTTTGAAGAGGGTTGTGTCCAGTCTGTTATCGGGGAAATTGAGAATTGGCTAAAATCAGTGAATGATAAAGGTTTATAAAATAAAAAAGAGAGCCGGTTATGAACTCCGGCTCTTTTCCATCCTATTAGCGCAATGGTTTAATGACAATTAAGCCGCTTTCCAGCTCAGCCTGTAAATGGCTATTCCCTCCATTGCCGATGATGAAATCTGCAATTTTATCTTCCAGCTCATCCTGGATGATTCTTCTTAATGGCCTTGCCCCAAAAGCAGGGTGGTATCCGTCTTCTGCTAATTTTTCCTTAACTTCCTGGCTAATAGTCAATTCAAGTTCCTGTTCATTTAATGTTTCCTGCAGCTCATTGAGCATTAAGTCAACAATTTTTAGTAAATGCTCTTTTTCCAGAGCTTTAAATTCAATAATGCTATCTAATCGGTTCAGAAATTCCGGCTTAAAGAAGCTGCCGAGCGAGTCCAGAATATTGGATTCTTTGACGGCATCTGCTGCACCAAATCCAACATGGACTTCTTTTTGTCCAACTCCTGCGTTGCTTGTCATGATAATGACTGTATCCTTAAAGCTGACAATGCGGCCCTGGCTATCTGTCAGGCGTCCATCTTCCAGTATTTGAAGGAACATGTGCTGTACATCTGGATGTGCTTTTTCTATCTCATCAAGCAGAATAATGCTGTAAGGATTTCTGCGTACCTTCTCGGTCAGCTGCCCTGCTTCTTCATGACCTACATATCCAGGAGGGGAACCGATAATTTTAGACACGCTATGCTTTTCCATATATTCACTCATATCAAGCCTGATCATGCTGTCTTTTGACCCGAACAGCTCCTCCGCAAGTGTTTTGGTTAATTCAGTCTTCCCGACACCTGTTGGCCCGACAAATAGGAAAGACCCAATTGGACGGTGCTTGGATTTAAGTCCTGCACGGCTTCTGCGGATGGCTTTTGCAACTTTTTGTACGGCTTCGCGCTGTCCAATTACTTTTTGTGCAAGATTTTCCTCTAGGTTTTGCATCTTCTCCTGTTCATTTTCAGCTAATTTGCCGACGGGAATCCCTGTTTTCTTCTCAATAATCTCCTGAATAAGGCTTGTTTCGATAACTGGCCTTTCAGCCTTGTTTTCTCCATTTAATGCGTGCTGGAGTTTTAATTCCTCTTCACGGAGTTTTGCAGCCTCTTCATATTTTTCTTCCTTTAAGACAATTTCTTTCTGCCTGCTGATTTCTTTCAGCTGTTTTTCAATATCTTCTGCCGGTATATATCCTGACTGAAGATTCATTTTTGAACCTGCTTCATCCATTAGATCAATAGCTTTGTCAGGAAGGAACCTGTCCTGAATATAGCGGCTTGACAGCTGCACACACGCTCTTATGGCATCTTCTGTAAAAGAAACTTCGTGATAGTCTTCATATTTTTGTTTCAGCCCCAATAAGATGTCAACTGCCTCATCAGCAGTCGGCTCATTTACTTGTACAGGCTGGAATCTGCGCTCAAGCGCCGGATCCTTTTCAATCTGGCGGTATTCTTTCAATGTGGTGGCTCCGACTACTTGCAGCTCTCCCCGTGCAAGGGCAGGCTTTAATATATTGCCGGCATCCATCGACCCTTCTGCTGACCCTGCTCCGACAAGCAAATGGATTTCATCTATAAATAGAATAATATTCTTCCTAGTCTGAAGCTCTGAAATCAGCTGCTTCATGCGTTCTTCGAATTGGCCGCGAATGCCGGTATTTGCAACCAGGGATGCCACATCAAGCAAATAGACTTCTTTATTTTGTAGTTTCTTTGGGGCTCTCCCCTCGGCAATATTAATGGCCAGCCCTTCGGCAATAGCAGTTTTACCCACTCCCGGTTCACCTATTAAGACAGGATTATTTTTGCTTCTTCTATTTAATATTTCAGTCACACGATTTATTTCTTCGTCCCGTCCGATGACCGGGTCAATTAAACCAGCTTTTGCAAGCTGTGTAAGATTTCGTCCGAATTGATCGATAAATCCGCCGTTGCCCTGATAGTGTCCCGGCGCTTCTTTTAGAGGCTGGTAGTTTTCATTTCCTTGAGAGGATGCCATCTTTTTAAAGAAATCTTCTAAAGGCACTTGGCCAAAACCTGAAAAGCCGCTCAAAGCAGGCCCAAAGGAAGTAAGGCTTTTTTGCTTTTCAGTTTGATAACAGCTTTGGCAAAGGTTAAGGTTTCGTTCATTTCCATTCACTTTCAATCTTAATTGTACGTTTGCTTTTTTTAATTGACATTTTTGACAAAGCATTCTGCATACCTCCATTAATAAATTTGGTCTGACTTTGACTATATTTGACCTTATACCAGCATTATAATTTGACCTTCTTTGACTTTCAAGTAGTTTGTTTTGGGATTTATATCCAATATGCAGTTTATCTTTAATGCAAAAAGCTCGTCTTTGTTTGTACCACCCTACATATATTGGAAAGGAAGGAGGAGATTAAGTGAAGACGAATTGGGGGGCAGCTTTCCAGATCGCTGCCGTTTATGTGGGAACCGTGGTGGGAGCGGGCTTTGCCACTGGCAGGGAGATTGTAGAGTTTTTTTCCCGATTTGGTTTTATCGGTTTAATTGGGATACTGATGAGCGGTTATATCTTTATTTTTCTCGGCTCCAAATTAATGAGAATCTCTGCACGTATAAAGGCAGCATCCTATCAGGAACTAAATGAATATTTATTTGGAAGATTTTTTGGGTCTGCCATTAATATATTGATGCTGTTTATGCTCCTTGGCGTTTGCGCAGTTATGCTGTCAGGTGCAGGAGCCGTGTTTGAGGAACAGATTGGCATCAGCAAGACTGCAGGATTGCTCGTAACGATAGGGTTAACGATTATTACAATGATAGTGGGTATTCGCGGATTATTTGCTGTTAATACATTTGTTGTTCCGATGATGATTGCATTTAGCTTTATTTTATTGTTTGTAAGCATGAAGCTTCCTGATTTTGCAGATCAGGTTCTGTTTATCCCATATGCCGAAGATGGTTGGAAGGCGGTAGTGGCTCCGTTTTCCTATACTGCCCTAAATTTAACATTGGCGCAGGCAGTCCTGGTGCCTGTGGCTTCTGAAATAAATGATGACCGGACAATTAAATGGGGAGGATATCTTGGGGGAGCCGCATTGACACTCATCCTGCTTTCCAGCCATTTATCACTGATGATGCTGCCGAATCTGGAGGCATATGATATCCCGATGGCCGCCATTGTAAAGACATTGGCATCATCGTTCTATTGGATTTTTGTGTTTGTCATCTATGGGGAGATTTTCACATCTGTTATCGGGAATGTGTTTGGCATTGAGAGACAGGTAAAAAAACACTTTTCCGTACCAAGTATTATTATTGTGGGCTTTATCTTTGTCGTTTGTTACTTTATCAGTTTAATCAATTATGGGACATTGCTATCCTACTTATATCCGATTTTTGGATATGTAAGTCTGACCTTTATTATTCTTCTTTGGATGAAGCCGTTTGATGATGGAAGTAAGGGGAAAAAAGCCTAAAAAAAAGAAAAGAGATCCTTTTACATGGATCTCTTTCGCTTATATTACTCTTGCGGCTTCTCTTTCATAATGGTTTTCGCCATCTGCAGGAAAGCATCTTCATGGTCAGCGTCTTCTTTATTGAATATAGTGAGCTTCAGTGAAAGATCGTCATTTTTCACAAGATAGGCAGAAACCTTCTCACCGTTTCCTTCTGCTTTCATTACAGAAGCATTTTTGTAAAAATCATCTGAAGGAGCTTTGGATGTTTGTACGTTTTCGCTGACAGCTTCAAGCTGTGCTTTAGTGTTTTCTTCGATCATATCCCAATCTGCATCGTTCGGAAGGAGTTCAATTCGCATGAATATCTGATCATTTTCCGAGAGGTAGAGTACATCTTTATTTGGTTCCTCGGCAGTTAGCTCATATGCCGGCAGAACATACATCGAATAATTTTGATTATCACTATGCTTCAGGAAGGCTGTGTCATCCTTCGTCTCACCCTCAACTGAATAAGTCATATTCTGCTCAAGGATCCTTATTACACTATTACCTTCTCCATCTGTGCCATCTTCTGATGATTCTTCTTCTTCACTTTGTTCTTGTCCATCCTGTTCTTCCGAACCTCTATCTTCTTCATTTTGCCCAGGTCCTGCTCCATTGCCGGAATCATTCTGAGCTGTTCCGCACCCTGCCAGGATAGCACCTATAACACCCAGCATTAACATAAATTTCGCCATAATTTTCATCATGTTCCATCCTCCCGTTGTCTGTCAGCGCCTTTGCATAATTAGACGTATTTGAAATAAAAGAGTTACATATAAATTCCTATTTACTTGTACATTACCATTTATGTAAATCATCGACAACACTTAACAAGAATTAAAAAAAGACAATTCATGAAGAATTGTCTGTTCATCTCTGCGTCTGTGGAAATCTAATTAAATGGGAGCAGAACGAATAATAACAAGTCAAAAATAAGATGGGAGACGATTACTAAGGGAATGCTTCTTTTCCAGGCATATAGCCATCCCCAAAAGAGACCTGCAATTAATGCTGCAAAAGCGAGCATCCAGTATCCTGAATAAAAATGGACAGAAGTATAGAGGAGAGAAGATATAATGATGCTTACCTTAACTGTCGTATGTTTCATTAATCTTTTCTGAACAAACCCTCTCCAAAACACCTCTTCTCCTGGAACTATGATTAATATAAGCACAATATAGTGCCAAATAAACGAAGGTGAAAATCGGCCGTATAATTGTTCAACCTGATTAACTAAGGGGAGGCTGAGCAAATCAAATAAACTGTATCCCGTCCAGAATAGTCCGTATAAAAGAAAACCTGAAAGAGTTCCATAGGTAATGTATGTTCCAAAAGAAGCCTTGTCTTCCACTTCCTCCATTATGATGGAGTAACTGATTAGCAGCAGTAAAGAGGCAGAAAAGATATACCAAAAAATTGATTTATCCTGAAATGTAAAATACATAAGCAGATGTGCGAATACCAGCCCGCCAATAAAACGGACATCTGCAACAATATTTTTCAATTGATTTAACTCCTTTCAAGCAAAAAAATAACCAAACACTATTCTAACAAAAAACAAACATAAAAAGTAAGGAAAAGATTTCTTTGGTAACGCTAAGATAAAATAATGCAGAAATGCTAATCATAAGCCCATATGAAGGGAGGTATGTATAATGACGAAATCAAAAAGAGAAAAAGAGCGTGCCTGGACAGTTAGAAAGCAGGATCAGCATCCACATGGAAAAGTGAAATCCTTAAAAGAGCTGTCAGGGGAGAAAGAATAAAATTACGGCCTCCTAAACAGGAGGCCATAACTGTGGAGCCGTAAATGGCCGATGGTTCGGATCACACAAAAGGCAAAACAAAAAGCAGCAAAAGAGCTGCTTTTTAAAGGGACGTAAGAATACGCTTTCATTTTTTCTTTTTTTATACTGCTGATTCTCTGACAACCTTATAATTTTTATGATTGACAACTGTTCTCTGATCTAATTCAAGATCCCGGTAGTTATCCATGTACGTTAAATCTACAATAACAGAATTCTCATTTACTTTTTCTACAATACCCTGTAGTCCATCACGGAATTCAATAATATTGCCAACTTCTGCTTTCTTCAAAAAGCATCTCTCCTTTTGTCCATTTCTTTCGCTGGTAGTAACAGTTTGCACTATATTTTGAAATGCGTAAAGAATTTTGCAATTCGGTGTTGCTAAGGTAAAATGTTACATTCTTTAGGTTGGTAATATTATACCAGATAAAATTCTTATTTACATTAAAATATTTAATATTCAGAAAAAAACATCGATATGCAAATATACTATTTGATGCTTCAAAATTAGCAGCACTTTATTTATGATTAAGAAAGAATGAAATAAAAGGAGTTCTGGATAATGAATCATGAACAAATTCAGGAAGTGCTCGAACAATTAAAAAATGGAATCATCTCTGAATATCATGTGTCTAAAGAAGATTTTCTTCCTTTTCGCAGTGTCATCGTAAAAAGGGAGGACTTTAAGCATTTTCGCGGAATCGCACAGAGAGGCGGACATGTTATTTATCAATATTTAGATTCACCCCGAAGCTGATAAAGGTATGAAGCTGAAATAGATAGCACATAGCAAAGACACTTGATTACATCAGGTGTCTTTGCTATGTCTATGCAATGTAAGTGAATAGAAAGCAAAGAAAACTGGGTATAAAAGCAATAGATCACTTCGAAGGGATGTGCAAGCATGAATGATTTTAAAGGAAAAACAGTCATTGTTACGGGAGGAGCCAGCGGAATAGGCAAGAGTATTGCCGAGTCATTCGCAAAGAAAGAGGCCAATGTTGTTATCGCCGACATTGATGAATTGAAGGGAAAAAAATTAGAAGAACATTTGAACCAAACGCGCATGAACAGCCTGTTCATTAAAACAGATGTTAAGAATGAAACTGAAATTAAGGAACTAATTACAAAATCATTTGAGGCGTTTGGTGCTATAGATATCCTGATAAATAATGCAGGCATATCAAAGTTTCATTCGTTCTTCGATTTGACTGTGGAAATGTGGGAGGAAGTAATCAATACGAATCTTCGGAGTGTGTTCCTGTGCAGCAGGGAGGCTGCCAAATTGATGAAACAAGGTTCCTGTATTATCAATCTTTCATCTACGAGAGCGGTAATGTCAGAAAACGGAACAGAAGCATACTCAGCTTCAAAAGGAGGAATTGCGGCAATTACCCACGCGATGGCCAGTAGCCTTGCTGAAAAGGGGATCAGGGTTAATTGCATAAGCCCCGGCTGGATTGAAACAGGCGATTATGAAAGTCTCAGAGAGGTTGACCATAAACAGCATTTTTCCAACAGAGTTGGAAAACCCGGCGACATTGCAAGGACTTGCCTATTTTTAGCCCATCCGGAGAATGATTTTATAACAGGTGAAAATATTACAGTGGATGGAGGCATGACAAGGAAAATGATTTATGAAGAATAATAAGTTTCTATTCTCCTTTAAATAAAAACCCTTTGTAAATTAACTATAAAGATGGTGAAAAAGTTAGAAAGAGGAACAAATCCCTTGTTCTAAATGGTTCTATAGGCTCATATTTTATTAATGCTTTAGAACGATTTATGGGAGGGGTTCAATGGGTATTACTATGATTAAGATTTCATCCGTATACTTTGCTGTGGGGATTCTTCTGGGGTATTATATGTCGAGTACTCATTCTTACCTATTAGGTCCTGTTCATGTCCATATTAATTTACTCGGATGGACGTCCTTGACTTTGGCAGGAATTCTATACTACTTGTTTCCTGCTCTTGCAGAAGGGAAAGCCGGGAAATGGCATTTTTGGCTTCATAATATCGGCCTGCCAATCATGATGCTGTCACTGTCCCTAGTCCTGGTTACAGAAAATAATGCCTTTCTTCCTGGTACTGCTGTTGGAGCCACGATAACGGCTGCCGGCATTTTAATTTTCGTATGGAACATTCTGAAAAATTTAAAGGCACAATAGCAACTATATTTAACGCATGGATTTTTAATCTGTGCGTATTTATTTTAATATTTTTAAAACACGGCAAACTTTTGTGGTTAAGGGGATAAGCTAGAGGGTATACGGAAACGGAAAAAGGAGCTGCATATGACAACAGACTTGCTGTTCGCCATTAGAGAATTAAGAGTTAATAACATTATAAATGTGAATCATCTTGACATAAAAAAAGATAAAGTAACCTGTATCACCGGAGAGAGCGGTGCTGGAAAATCAACTCTTTTGAAGACCCTGAACAAAATAATTACCCCTGATTCAGGTGAAATTTTTTATAAAGGCACTTCGCTGAAAGAAATCGACTCTGTCCAGCACAGGAGAAAAGTAATCATGCTATCGCAGGTTCCATTGATTTTTCCGGGCACAATAAAAGATAACCTGATTATGGGTTATAAGCTTAACGGAAAGAAACCTTGTGATGATGAAATACTTGTACAGGCTATACATAATATGCAGATGACTAAGGAGCTTCATGAAGATGCAGGAACTCTTTCAGGCGGGGAAAAACAGCGTCTGGCATTGGCAAGAATCCTGCTCCTTAAAGCAGAAGTTTATCTGCTGGATGAGCCGACTTCTGCACTTGACGAAGACACTGAGATGATGATTTTGGAGTACTTTATACGTGAAATCAAAAAGAAACAAGCTTCATTACTCATGATAACCCACTCCAATACAGTCAATGAACAATTCGCAGAAGAAAGAATATATTTATCGCAGTCTAACGGGCAGTAAGACCCCCACTTCAAGACTCAGAGGAATCAAAGGAGGATAAGGGGGGCCCAAACTGCCCGATCTAGCTGCGGCTCCTAGGGTCTCAAGGTCATAAGCCAATCAGCTGATGGGAAGAAAAGCACTCCCCGCCATCTGCTCGTCTTATGCTTGTCACCCCAAGGCAAGTCGCCTCGCTTTATAATGTAAAGGCCCGATTGGTGAGATACAGTGAAACTTGCCGACGCGCAGGCAGAGGCTTAGTTGAACCAATCGGGTTCGTAGTATCCATTGATCGAAGCGCTAGCGGAGATCTTAGCGACACTAGAACGCGACTAACAATCAGTGGGGGATAAGGAAAGCCCCTGCTGATTGAAGTTTCACTTTATCCCGGTCTGCGGAAGAGATGGAGAAAACACCTATGGAGGAGTCTGATGGAAAATAGCTCAATTATTGATATTGAACTTTGGAGACTAATATCAGCTTACCTATTTGTACTGCTTCTAATCTTAATCTTCAAGGTGAGAGGCATCGCTCGTCAAAAAATGCTGGCAATGGCTGCTTTCAGAATGACACTTCAGCTTGTGATTGCAGGCTATGTATTAACCTATCTATTTGAACTTTCCAATCCGTTCTTAACGTTAGGTGTGATCTGTATTATGGAAGGTTTTGCAATTTACACAATCTATAAACAGGCTGGAACCAGACTGTCAGTAACTCTAAAAAAAACCATTGCGATTTCCATGATAACAGGTACAGCATTTTGTTTAATATATTTTAATTTTGTTGTTATTCATTTTGAGCCCTGGTATGATCCCCGCTACTTTATTCCAATTGCAGGCATGATAATTGGCAACTCCATGACAGGCATCACGCTGAGTGTAAAGGAGCTTCTGAATTCCTTTACCTCCCAAAGAGATATGATCGAGGGTGCCCTGATGCTTGGTGCTGAACCCAAAACTGCAGTTAAGCCATATGTTAATCATTCTTTTGATTCCGCTGTTCTGCCGACTATAAACAATATGCTTGGAATGGGCATCATTTTTTTGCCTGGTATGATGACCGGGCAGATATTATCGGGAGTAAGTCCGTTGCTTGCGATTGAATATCAGATTGTCATCCTGCTGGGGATTTTGGGCAGCGTAGGTTTATCCGTAATTTTATTTATCCTTCTATCTTATAAGAACTTTTTCAATCATGATGCCCAATTTTTTCCTGAAGGAAAAAACTAGTATTTTCTTAGCCAAGCTCACAGCATTTCACCCTTCTTGCCCGCATATAATTGAGAAATTAATCAAAAAGGCGGGATAAACAGATGAACCTTGAAAAAGAAAAAGCATACAGAGTGAAAAGCTTATCTCAGGATATCCTCGAGCACCTAATGGAAGACAACACAACTTATTCTCATGAAGACTTGAAACATGTAATAGAAATGCTGGCCCGATCAGTCTCAGATCTTGTTACACTCTATACGGAACGGGAAGGCGATCATGAAACCGCTCTTAAGGGGACTATTTCAAAAATGAGAATAGGCTATAATGTACTTCAATACAAAGAAACATCGAAGCTGGTTAGAAAACAAGATAAGTATCAACAAACGCCAGTGATTTTTAAAAAAATAGAACTGAAATGATAAGTAGAAATCCTTGGCAAATGAAAGCGTTTTATTCAAAAAAATGTGAACAAACGTTAAAAATTAAGGGTTTTTCATTGTCTAAATGAATGTGAAATGCTATTCTTTTGTCTGAGATGTAAGTTGTCCGATGACTTAATTACAGCCCGGTAATCTTACCTGATTCTATGGAAGTGTTCGAAAAGCAGAGGAGCTTCGAGAAGAAATGATTGCACTAATTTTTCTCATCCTTTTTGAACAACTATATACATGAATAATTCGGCATTGGAAAAAATAAAACAGCATATAGGACGGAATATAACGGTTTCATCCTGCTGCTGGTTTTGCTGAAACATTCCAGTTCCCGTTATTAAGTTCGTGAGGCAACGCCTTGCACATCTTAATTTATATTCAATAATACGAAGGAGATTGATCCCATATGGTACAAAAACAATTTAAAGTAACTGCAGAAACAGGAATTCACGCTCGTCCAGCTACAATGCTTGTACAAGCTGCAAGCAAATTTGACTCAGAAATTCACCTTGAATATAAAGAAAAGAAAGTAAACCTAAAATCAATCATGGGCGTTATGTCTTTAGGTGTTGGACAAGGTGCCGATATTACAATTATTGCTGAAGGCAGCGATGAACAGGATGCTCTTAACAGCCTTGAAGAAACATTGAAAAAAGAAGGATTGGCTGAATAATGAGCTTTTTAAATGGTATTGCGGCGTCAAGCGGTATTGCTATTGCCAAGGCTTACCGTTTGGTTGAGCCGGATCTCTCTTTTGATAAAGTGACAGTCAAAAATGCTGAACAGGAAGTTGAACGCTTTCAATCAGCTTTAGCTGAATCTAAAGGTGAATTGGAAGTTATCCGTGATAATGCCCATAAAGAGCTGGGTGCAGATAAAGCAGCTATTTTTGATGCTCATCTTCTAGTATTGAGTGATCCGGAATTAATTTCGCCAATTGAAGATAAAATCAAAACAGAAAATGTAAATGCTGAATCTGCTTTAAAAGAGACTGCGGATATGTTCATTACTATGTTTGAACAAATGGACAATGAATACATGAAAGAGCGTGCAGCGGATATCCGTGACGTAACGAAACGTGTACTTTCACATTTGCTCGGAGTACAAGTAGTGAATCCCAGCATGATTGCAGAAGAAGTTATCATTATAGCTGAAGACTTGACACCATCCGATACTGCTCAGTTAAATCGCCAGTTCGTTAAAGGATTTACAACTGACATTGGCGGAAGAACATCTCACTCTGCCATTATGGCCCGTTCCATGGAAATTCCAGCAGTAGTTGGAACAAAGGATTCTACAAAGCAAATAAATAATGGCGACATGGTTATCGTGGATGGATTAAAAGGTTTAGTACATATTAATCCGACCCCGGAGGCTATTGCTGAATACAAAGAAGAGCACCGAAAATTCGAGGAGCAAAAAGCTGAGTGGGCCAAGCTTGTCAATGAGAAATCAGTGACAGCAGATGGCCATCATGTTGAATTGGCTGCCAATATTGGTACTCCTAAAGACTTGAAGGGTGTAGTTGAAAATGGCGGAGAAGGCGTTGGCCTTTACCGTACGGAATTTTTATATATGGGTAGAGATCAGCTTCCAACAGAAGAGGAGCAGTTTGAATCCTATAAAGCTGTACTCGAAGGAATGAGCGGGAAACCGGTTGTAGTCCGCACACTGGATATCGGCGGGGATAAGGAGCTTCCTTATCTTAATCTTCCAAAGGAAATGAACCCATTCCTTGGCTTCCGTGCTATTCGCCTATGTCTGGAAGAACAGGATATGTTCAGGACGCAATTAAGGGCTTTATTAAGAGCAAGTACTTTTGGAAACCTGAAAATCATGTTCCCTATGATTGCCACTCTTGATGAATTCCGTCAGGGAAAAGCAATCCTTGAAGAAGAAAAACAGAAGCTTGTTAGCGAAGGCACACAAGTTGCCGATAACATTGAAATAGGAATTATGGTTGAAATTCCATCAACTGCTGTTATGGCTGAGCAATTCGCTAAAGAAGTCGATTTCTTCAGTGTAGGCACAAATGATCTAATTCAGTACACTATGGCTGCAGACCGCATGAATGAGCGTGTTTCTTACCTTTACCAGCCATATAATCCTGCGATCCTGCGTTTAGTTAAAATGGTAATTGACGCAGCGCACAAAGAAGGAAAATGGGCTGGCATGTGCGGTGAAATGGCTGGGGACGAAACGGCAATTCCATTGCTGCTGGGTTTAGGACTTGACGAGTTCTCGATGAGCGCTACATCAATCCTTAAAGCCCGTTCTCAAATCAGCCGCCTGAACAAAAAGGACATGGAAGCACTGGCTGCAAAAGCGCTTCATATGAATACAGCCGAAGAAGTAGTCCAAGCTGTAAAAGAAATAGCTAAGCTGTAATCAAACTGTAATATTTTGTGAGTTTTAAATATAATCTCCCGGGTAAATTAGAAGTAAGCACTTAGGTCAGACTTAATAAAGCTGATCATTCTCATTTTCCCCCCTTTTTAAACCGGCCTATAATGGCCGGTTTATTTTTTGCTTTTAGCGCGGTTCTCAGTCTTAAGGATGACTGAAATCACATCTTATGGTTGTTATCCGAAATAAAAAACTCTCCTATAATTAAGCTACAAAAACAAAAAGGAGAGATGGAAAATGGTTACCATAATAATCAGCTTTCTCTTTTATGATCGATATAGATGTATTAAAGAAAAACAGCAGAACGACTTATATGAGAAACAAAGCGCATTTTTAAGCCGCGTACTGCACTGAAGAAGCCTGAGAAGGGCTTCTTTTATTTCATGTGCTCATTTCTGTTATTTCCAAGGATTATAATTAAGTTTTATAATTGGGGTTTATTGTCAGGCCGTATAGGAAAAGGTAATGAAAAAGGAGGAATTCTTCATGAATAAAAAAATCATTAGCCTGATTTTCACCGCCATATTGGCATTGCTTCTGTCAGGCTGCATGCAGGGTACAAAGGATTCAATCGTCAATAGTCATGCTGAAGCCCTGCTGACTAAAAATAATGAGCTGCAGTTCCGGTTTAAAATTAATGAAAAAATTCTATCAGAAGAAGAATTATACAAAGTAAAAGTTTCCATACATAATGAAAAGCTGGCTGCTGCCTTGGGGACGAATGAGTTTGTTTATGGGGAGGACACTATTATTGATGGGGAATATATAGAAATCAATAATGAAAAGGGGAACTATATTTTTATGAATCCCATTCCTCTTATACAGGATCTGCACGTTTTCGAAATAGAAAAAATGATTGTGAATGAAGATGCAGTTTCCGTCGAAATTATAAATGAGGATGAAGTGGTAGCGAGAGCATTCTTAAACAACTTTTCATCCCAGCTTTAAAGGGTGTTTTATTTTAACTTTATTTGGGTATTATAAATTACGCGCATAAAATTGGGGATGGACCAGGTATTTGCCTGGTCTTTTGTCGTTTGGTGATCTTAATATTTTTATTCAAACAAAAATAATGGTAGTATTAATATAAAAAATTCAGAAATTTCAAGGGAGTGGGTACCATGATTTCACCTGAAAATACAGTTATCGGGTTTGTAGGAACAGGGGTTATGGGCAAGAGCATGGCGGGTCACCTGTTGAAAGCCGGCTATCCGTTAGTCGTGTATACACGAACCAAAGAGAAAGCCTCTGAACTGATAGAGCATGGGGCAGAGTGGGCTGAGACTCCTTCAGCAGTTGCAAAGAAAGCAAATGTTATTATTACCATTGTTGGTTATCCCGCAGATGTAGAGGAAGTGTATCTCGGGGAAAATGGCATTATCACAAATGGCAGAGACAATACATATGTAATTGACATGACAACTTCGACACCAACATTAGCCAAAAGGATATATGAAGAAGCACGCAAAAACCGCATATATGCAATAGATGCCCCTGTTTCAGGTGGAGATATCGGCGCAAGAGATGCAAAGCTTTCAATAATGGCAGGAGGAGACAGGGACGCATTTCTGGCTGTAGAACCGATTTTCAATCTCCTCGGAACGAATATCGTTTATCAAGGGAATGCGGGAGCCGGACAGCATGCGAAAATGTGCAATCAAATTGCGATAGCATCCAATATGATCGGGGTGTGTGAAGCGGTTGTTTATGCTGAAAAAGCAGGTTTGGACCCAAAAACAGTTCTTCAAAGCATAACATCTGGAGCAGCAGGCAGCTGGTCCTTATCCAATCTGGCACCCAGAATGATTGAGGGGAACTTTGAACCGGGCTTTTATATTAAACATTTCATAAAAGACATGAATATTGCCTTAAATGAAGCTGAAGCAATGGGGATGATGACTCCGGGACTCTCGCTCGCAAGGAAAATGTATGCTGAGCTTGCTGAAAACGGAGAAGAAAACAGCGGTACACAGGCATTATATAAATATTGGGAAAAGTAATAAGCCCCATTTTATGAATAAACCCTCTTTTTTCACTTCAAACTAATAAAGAAAGTGAAAAGGGGGTTAGACAGGTGGCTAAAAGAAACAAAAAAAATGATCCTCAGCAGAAGAACAAAAAAGGTTTCGATTCTGCTGCTATTGATTCTGAATTCTCTCATGAATTTGGAAGTGCTGATACAAATAAAATTCAGAAGGATAAAGCTAAAAAGGAAAAAGCTTCAAAAAACAATGGGGAATATCAGGGGCAATAGTTGCAAAAAGGCAGGCTGGAGCTTGCCTTTTTGCTTTTTTAATGGAATATACGAAAAAAAGCGCCATCTCTTTAAACAGGGATTGGCGCTTAGATATTTATATTTTAATGCATTCCAGATACTTTTCGATCCGGTTAAGCCCTTCCAATAATGTGTCCATGGAATAGGCAAAAGATATTCGGAAATAGCCTTCCCCATATGAGGAAAATGCACTGCCGGGAACTACTGCAACTCCTGCCTCTTCAACAAGTGAAAGGGCAAATTCAAAGGAGTTCATGGAACCATCAGGAATTTTTATAAAAAAATAAAAAGCGCCATCAGGTTTGACTACATCCAGATTCATTTGTACTAATCGCTCATAAACATAGTCACGGCGCTTGGCATATTCCTGTCTCATTGGCAGGGCGTCGTCGATCCCTGCTGTCAGCGCTTCAAGGGCAGCCATTTGGGAGACAGATGCTGCACAAGTCACATTATACTGATGAACCTTCAAGATATGCTTGGCCAGATTTTCCGGTGCGAATAATAGCCCAATGCGCCAGCCTGTCATGGAATGGGATTTGGATAAACCATTAATGACGACTGTTTGATCCCGTAAAAGGGAAGCGATTGAGTGGTGGGGTTGATCATAGATCAGTTCGCTGTAAATTTCATCAGCAAGGATAAAGATATCTTTGCCCTTAACAAGAGCTGCAATTTGCTCAAGTTCCTCCAGCGTTAGGCTGACACCTGTCGGATTCGATGGGTATGGAAGAACAATGCATCTTGTTTTTTCACTCATTTGTTCCGCGATTAAATCTGCAGTAAATCGGAACTTGTTTTTCGAAATATCACTATGTACCGGAACTGCACCGCAAAGTTTTATGATTGGCTCATATCCGGGATAAACAGGACCAGGCAGGATAACTTCCGATCCTTCGTCCAAAATTGTCCGGAAGGCAATATCAATTGCTTCACTCGCTCCAGATGTCACAATGACTTCAGATTCAGGGTTATATGTAAGGTTATATTTTGTTTTTACAAAGGAAGCTGCAGCTTCACGCAATCGAATATCGCCCGCATTGTGTGTGTAGGAGGTAAAGTTTTCGTCGATTGCCTGTTTTGCTGCTTCTTTAACATGCAGCGGCGTAGGGAAGTCAGGCTGTCCAATTGTAAGAGAAATCATATCTTTGGTGCCGGCAACCATATTGAAAAACCTTCTGATTCCGGAAATTTCTATGTCCTTCACTCTTTGGTTGATTAAATGTTCCAATGTATTCACCTCGTATCATCATACTGTTTATTCTAACACTTTGGCACAGCGGCAAACAGTAAAAAATAAAACAGGCCCTGAGTACTATTCAGAGCCTGCAAAAATATAATTAGTATCCGTAATCCCAATCAACTTCATCTTCATGCCATAAAACCGGGGATACAGCACCAAAGTCGATTACTTTATTTTCTATATGACACTGGCAATGTTTATCGCCGCATTGATCTTTCATTTCCTCAAACACTGAATGTTCCACATTTTCCAGAATCGTAACCTTGTTTTCATCATGGTAAAGGATTGCTGTACCTTTCATGCCTGATTGCACCTCTTTTTTTATTTATGTAAAACCTTACTTTCTGCTTTACAGACTTATTTTATGCCTTGCGTAAGAGGGTGTCTACAGTGTTAGAAGAGTGTTCACAGAATAGTCAAGATGAAAACGTTTAAAAAAATACTTGAAAAAATAATTCTGTGTAAGATTTTACAAATAGTTGAATATAATTCATTTAGAGATTAACATTAGTAGATAGTGGAAACTATACTTTTAGTTTATAAGTTTCCTGTTTAATTAATTTAAGGAGGTTTTTAAGTGGAGACATCTTTAGAGAAGCAGCCTTATGAAAGCACAAGGGAATATGGCGGATTCTGGCTCAGATTTGCGGCCTATTTAATTGATTCTATTATTGTTGGAATCCCGCTTGCCATTCTAAGCATCGTTATTTTTATGATCTTCTTTGGCACTTCTGACGTTTTTAACACGATGATAAGTGACCCTTCTTATATGGAAGCAGAAATGACCGATGCGGAAGCTCTTGCATTCATGGGGTCATATTTTGGTGCACTTGGAGTAACTTTTATTGTCAATCTTGTCATTGCTGTTGCCTATTTTGCAGGCCTGCATGCATCCGCATGGCAGGGGACTGTAGGGAAAAAGCTGCTGGGATTAAAAGTGACTGACTTAAATGGTAATCGCATTTCCTTCTGGAGAGCGCTTGGGAGATATTTGGCCATGGCCATCTTGTCTGGAATTTTCCTTATCGGCTACATCATTGCGGCCTTTACAGAGAAAAAACAGGCACTGCACGATTTAATCGCAGGCACAGTTGTAGTAAAAAAATAACTCAAAAAAAAGCTGTATGGCCTAGCTGCTATACAGCTTTTTGAGGGACAGCACTAAAAAGGATTTATTGCTTGCATGCAGAATATATTTTTAGAAAGGGAGGATGAAAATGCAAAAGAAGGATATTATTACTCACTATGAATCTTTTTCAGTGTGGCTAGAGTCTATTAAAGAGCTTGACCAGGAAACTTGGCTAAAGCCTGTAAAAGCCGGAAAATGGCCGGTTGCCGCAGTAGTTGCCCATCTGTTATTTTGGGATAGATATTCCCTTGAGAAGCGTTTCCCATTTTTTAAAGAGGGCGCAGAGCTTGAGAGCTATCCTGACTTTCAGTATGTGAATGATGCTGCAGCAGAATATGCTCAAAAGCATACAAAACTGGAAATAATTGAAGAACTATTATCAGTCAGAATAAAATTCCTTCATATACTTGAAGGAATGACTGAAGAAAAAATGGATACAGCCTTTACAATAGGCAGTACTGCCTTAACTATGCGTGATTATTTTGCTGATTTTATTGAACATGACATTCACCATAAAAAGCAAATTATCCAGGCTGCCGGCATCAGGGTTTAATATGCAGTGACAGTCTCACTGTTTTTTTACATGAAGGAGCTGATGGCATGGAAATAGAAAAAACGGAGCTCAAGAAGCCGGGGAAATTCAATTCCCTGCGCCTGTATATGACCCTGCCGATCGTATCATGGGCACTATATGATTTTGCTAATACCATCTTTTCATCCAATATTAATACGATATTCTTTCCATTTTACCTGCAGGAAGTAATAGGGGAGAATGAAGTTTTAAATCAGATCGCAAGTACGTTTATATCTTATTCGAATGCATTGGCAAGCTTTTTTCTTGTCCTGTTTTCACCCTTGTTCGGAGTTATGATAGACAGGACAGGAAGAAAAAAGAAATATATAGTGATCTTCACGCTTATTACTGTCATGGCAACGATATTGATGGGTGTTTTTGCATCCAGCCAGATTAGCGGGAAAATATTTGGGCTGCCTGTTTACCTTGCACTTGTTATTATTTGTTTTATAATTGCAAAGTTTTTTTTCCATTCCAGTCTGGTGTTTTACGATGCAATGATTTCAGACTTGGGAACAAAGCAGGATATTCCGCTGATTTCGGGCTTTGGAGTAGCAGTCGGCTATATTGGAACCCTTGTTGGCCTGACTGTTTATTTATTTGTGGGTGATGACGGTTTTCACGAATCTTTTATACCAACGGCTATTTTATTTCTGGTGTTTTCATTGCCGCTGTTTTTCTTTGTAAAAGATAAGCCTTATCAGCCAAAAGAAAAACAAACATTTTTATCCGGCTATAAGGAAGTTTGGCAGACCTTTAAAGAAATGAAACATTATAAATCAATTTTCACTTTCATGATTGCTTATTTTTTCTTAAATGATGCAATTGCCACCACGATTGCGATGATGGCCGTTTATGCAAAAACAATTGTCGGCTTTACCACTGGCAAATTCATTTTGTTATATCTGGTTTCCACGGTGTCCAGTATAATTGGTTCTTTTGTATTTGGCTATATAACCAAGGCGAAAGGGGCAAATAAAGCGGTTAAGTATGTTGGAATCCTTCTTCTTGTTGCATTGGCAATTGCGGTTGGCGCTGTCAATGAAGCAATGTTCTGGATTGCAGGCAGCATGTTTGGCGTTGCCCTCGGTTCCATGTGGGTAACCACAAGAACGTATATTGTGGAATTAACCCCTGAAAACAAAAGAGGACAGTTTTTTGGTTTGTTTGCATTTTCAGGAAAAGTATCATCCATTATTGGTCCGCTCATTTACGGAAGCATTACCCTGATCTTCGCAAGCTATGGAAACATGGCGAGCAGACTGGCTTTAGGCTCATTAATGATTTTGACTATAATCGGACTGCTCGTTCATTCAAAAATAAAAGACGACAGCATTCCAGAATAACCGTACATCTTGTATAGCATTCCAGAAGCAGGCCGCTCCAGGCTTGCTTTTTATTGTTTTAGCATTACAGCTGCGCTGCATAACGGGGACTTATGATTTAAAATATTAAATTTTAATAAGAAATTTTACCCATTCATGGTATATTAATAGAGAAATAGAATCAAATGGCAAGTGCTCTGCTATAGAAGACATAATTTGCAGCACCGAATATAGATATAGGCAGATGAAAAAGGAAGGGCGATTAAAAGTGGATCAGAAAAAAGGCATCTTACTTGAAAGCGGAACGAATGAACTCGAGATTGTTGAATTTTCCATAGGAAGGAATAAATTCGGCATAAATGTGATTAAAGTGAAGGAAATTATAAACCCTGTACAGGTTACTCCTGTCCCTCATTCTCATAGAAATATAGAAGGAATCATTGAACTGAGGGGTGAGGTGCTTCCTGTAGTGGATGTAGCTTCTTCGCTGAATATGGCTCCATCGGAAACCCCCCAGCAGGATAAGTTTATTGTTACAGAGTTTAATCAGCAGAAAATTGTTTTTCATGTTCATAATGTTTCGAAGATTCACCGTATTTCCTGGAACCAAATTGAAAAACCATCTGAAATGTACCAGGGACAGGAAAGCCAGATTATCGGAATCATAAAGCTTGGTGAAGAAATGGTCCTGCTGCTTGATTTTGAAAAAATGGTCACTGAAATTAATCCTGATTCAGGGATCAGCATCCAGAAGGTGCAAAAACTTGGAAAGCGTGAAAGATCTGATAAGAAGCTGATTATTGCAGAGGATTCTCCATTATTAAGAAAGCTTTTGAACGATACATTAAATGAAGCGGGTTTTTCCCGGATTGAATTTTTTGAGAACGGCAATGAGGCTTATGAATATCTGCATTCTTTAGCAGAATCCGGACGGAATGTCACTGATGAAGTACAGCTCATGATCACGGATATCGAAATGCCGCAAATGGACGGGCACCACCTCACAAAGAAAGTGAAAGATCACCCGTTGCTTGCAGAAATCCCGGTAATTATTTTTTCTTCATTGATTACCGAAGATCTTCGCCATAAAGGACAAATGGTTGGGGCAGATGCACAGGTGAGCAAGCCGGAAATTGCTGAATTAGTGCTATTAATTGATCAGCATGCGTTATAAGGCACAACAAGAAAAGCTGGAGTTTTTCATTCCAGCTTTTTGGTACTTTGCTAAATGTCTAGCTCCAGGGCCTACCCCCTTGAGGTGTCGGGGGTGAACAGGCGCTTCCGCTTTTCTTAATTAAAAGTAACTTTCTCCTAATTTCTTAAATACAGGCTTTTGATAGCGCTGTTTTTTTTCATTCGGCGGGCTATTAAGCTCTTTTAGTCCTGTATATGACATTAGCAATTTTTTCGCTGCGTTAAGTGATAAGGAGGACTTAGGATTTCGGACGAAGGAATCCAGCTTGCCCAAATGGGGAAGTTCAGAAAAATCCTCTTTAGAGGGCGGGAGATGGAAAGAATAGTTCCCGCACTTTACAAGAACATCTGATTGCTGCTGGCTATTTTTGGGATTGCCGGAATAATGCAGGCCTGCTTTTTGGGCTTTACCTTCTTTGATCAGCTTGTGCAGGGCATCGTGCTTTAATTTATACAAAAATTTAGGACTAGGTGCTGTCTTTGCATGGCGGTTAACGGTGAAGATGGCTTGAGAGAGGTTTTCAACCGTTGGCTGCAGATGGGGATATTGTTTCGTATCAGAATTCAATTTCCAATCTCCTTTCATATTTTAAAGGGGTATAAAAATATTATACCCCTTTTAGTCAATAAAACCAACTTAGGATAGGGCTTATATTAGAAAAGCTTATCCATCCAGCTGCTTTCCGCTTATGGACTGGAAGGATCCTGATTTTTTCCATATAACTGAGAGCATGGTGAAGCCTAATAATGTCGTTGCCATGCCTGCGCCAATCATAACAAAAGAGACACCCAGCTGTTTGGCAAGAAGAGCTCCGGCTGCAGGTGCTATAAGCATGGAAAAAGTCTGAAGGGACATGGCGGCAGCAGAAACTCTGCCCATCATGTGCTTCGGTGTTTCAGATTGAAGAACATAGCCGTAAGGGACAGATTCTCCAGCCCCTAAGAGGCCTAAAAGACATGCACCGATTATCCAGGCCAATTGTGGTAAATTAAGAAAACCTAAGCCTCCAAGCCCAACAGCTGCTATAAAAACGCCGCTTAATATGGCTGAAGAGCTCATTAAATGGATGGGTTTCCGGTTCCACCCTGTCCATTGGCCCAGCAAAAGTGAACCTGCGACACTTCCTGCTCCCACTGCACTTATCAGGAATCCGAAATTCCTCTCATTAAATCCAATCTGCTTTGCAATAAAAACAAATAACCCATCATAAAGGAAAATAATGAAAAACGCTGCAGAAGAAAGAATAATCGAGATCTTTAAAAGGGGAGTATGAAAAATATGTTTAATGCCTTCGGAAAAGTCTTTCCAAAATCCCCCTTTGGCTGTGTGGCCGCCAGCCATTTTATTATCTGACTCTTCCAAGGACTTTAAGCTGGGAAGAAACAGCAGGATAATAACAGCTATAAAGAATCCTGCTGCTTCAAACAGAAAAGGACTTTTGGGTCCAAAAACAGCTATAATCCCTCCTCCTAATGCGGGCCCCGCAATTTTCATCGTGTTGACTGAAAGCTGGCTTAGAGTTACTGCTTCAGGCAGCATGCTTTCAGGTACAATCATCCGGATGGCACTCTGCCTTGCAGGATCATAAAGTGCTGATACGGTTCCTTTTAAAAACACAAATAATAGAAGAATGTATAAGTTAGGAGCGTAAAATAAGCCTGCTACAAAGACTATTCTTAAAAGGAGGCAAACAATCATAACTGCTTTCTTGTGCATTCTGTCCACAAACACACTTGCAAATGGCCCTATGATGACCCACGGAAGACCGAGAACTATAATGACAGAGGCAATTGCCGTTTCATCCAGACCCCAGTGATAAGCGACAATAACCTGCAAAGCAATTAAATCCAGCCAGTTCCCCAAATCGGAAAATAACTGGGCGCCAAAAAGAGCGCGAAAGGATTTTAGCTTGAGGGGTTTAAAAATACCTGGTTTCGCTTTCAATTCCCATCATCCCTTCCGATGGCCATCCTTCTCCTGTTCAGCAGCTTTTCAGTATTGCCATAAGGATCCTGGCCATCTGGCAGATTATCTTTTTGCAGCACTTCAATTGATTCCTCGATCCACTTAATTTCTGTTTCCAGTTTCATTTCTGCATATCGAATCGAGAGGGTGCCAAGCTTGGTGATATAGGAATATCCATTTCTCGGCCACTCTTTTACGAATTTAAGAATATCTGACGCATCTTCTTTTCTTTTTAATAAATGGCTGATTAGTATTTCATTATCCATATCTTCATGCCAGGTTGACATTTTCATTAGCAGTTCATCTTTAATAACGGGGAAAGAAGGAGGAGTCTTCAGCCAATTCTCAAACTCTTTCCAGCCTTTAGCAGTGAGCTCATACATTTTTTTCTTTCTTCCTTCATCTTCTTGTTCTATTGCATAGATAAAACCTTCTTCCTCAAGCTTTTTTAATTTCGGGTATATGCTTCCATAGCTCATTCCCCAATATAGGCCAGCAGCTTTGTGTTCAAATTCTGATTTAATATTATATCCTGTGCTGGGCCAAAAGCTTAGTACAGCAAGGATGGTATGTTCTATAGACAAAAATAAAACTCCTTTCAATGTATCGATACGATATATCAATATGATATATCACTATGATATGTCGTGTTGGCAAATAAATCAACAAAAATAAAAAACTTTCGCAATTTTTTTGCGAAAGTTTTATAAAGGGACGATCGTATCTATGGTTGTATAAGTACCTTTGTGCCATTTGGTACTATGCGTGCCAATTGGAGGACATCCTGGTTATACATTCGTATACAACCTTTGGAAACAGATTGGCCAATTGAGGAAGGGTTGTTGGTTCCGTGAATTCCGTAGCCGTACTTTGACAGAGAAAGCCACATAACCCCATATGGACCCCCGGGGTTAGGTTCTCTGTTCACAATTACAAACTCTCCAATTGGCGTCTGAGACAGCATTTTTCCGACCGCAATGGGATAGACTTTTTGTACGGCACCGTAAGATAAAAGAGTTAAGTTTTTTTTGCTTCTTGAAACTATGATGGTATATGGTATGGAATCAGGTTCAGGCAATCCTGGTATCACTATTCGCTGGCCTGGATAAATCAGTCTTGGATTTACAATGGCAGGATTTGCCGCCAAAAGCTCGCTTAAAGGGCGGCGGTAATTTTGAGCAATGACTGACATTGTCTCACTGGGCTTTACTATATGGTAAATAGCATCCACCTCTTTCTGAAAAGGTTTATTTAAATATATGCATGGAAAAATCATCTTGTATCTTATTATTTAAATTTGTCCTGAATGCAGCAAAAAAAGGAAAGCTGCAATGATTAACTTTCCCTTTAGATGCTGCTGTCTGATTGCAGGGTAAACACCGTCAGTTCAGGTCTGGATAAAAAGCGGAAGGGCAGACGGGTTGTCCCAAGCCCTCTGTTTACATAAAGAGTTAATGGATTTTGACTGCCAATTTCATAGAAGCCTTCATAGTATCTTTCAGCATGTGGTGGTTTAACTAAGGCTCCAAAGAACGGCAGTTTTATTTGGCCGCCATGACTATGACCGCTCAACTGCAGATTTATGCTGAAGGCAGAGGCTGCATCTGCTAAATCCGGTGCGTGGGACAATAAAATATTATATGATCCATCGTCCATATTTTCGCTGGCAAGCTTTATGTCCGGCCTTCCGAGCATGGCATCGTCAATGCCTATAATCCCGATGCTGCTTCCGGAAAATTCGAGTTTGCGATTTTCATTCATTAAAAGAATAAAGCCTGATTCTTCCATAATGGACTTATAGATATCTGAACCATAGCCCCCGTGATCATGATTCCCATAAATAGCAAACCTGCCGAGAGGTGCCTGAATTCTTTTCAGGAGCGGTGCTATTTGGTCTGCCTTTTGATATTTATTAGGTTCATCCATCAGGTCACCTGTAAAGAAAACAATATCAGGCTTCAGGCTGTTTATCTTTTCAATCAATTCTTCCAGCTGTTTCAGGTCATAATGAAATCCTAAATGGGTGTCGCTGAATTGGATGATTTTTTTATTATTAAACGCTTGGGGAATTGCGCTGTCAGAAATTTTGCAGTTTGTGATTTCCAGGAGCCGAGGCTCAATATCCCGTGCATAATAATAGCCGCCTGCACTAATTCCAAACACAGCAGCAAAAAAGCCGAGAGTTCTTTTTAAAAAAGATCTTCTGGACACTTTTTCCGGCATTGGGCATACCAACCTATCTTTTAAAAATTTTTTCTGGAGTCAGCATGAGAATAGAGATATCGCCTTCTCATTACAGTATCTTTAATACTATCAAACTATCCTATTAAAAAGAAGAATTAACTATGCTTGTTTTTTATCCTTCATTTTCCTTAAATTAATTTATTTATTTGTAAATAATAATTCGAAAATTCTATAATTAATGGTAAAATGTAAATGAATGATCATTCATTTTTGAGAGGGGAAATAGGATGAAGAACAAAACAGTCATTGTTACTGGCGGTTCAAGCGGCATGGGGAAGTTTATGGCAAAGAGGTTTGCAGAAGCCGGTGCCAATGTGGTGATAACAGGAAGAAACCCGGAACGCCTGGAGGCAGCAAAAGCTGAAATTGAAACAACCAATGGACAAGTTTTAACCATTCAAATGGATGTCCGTGAGATTGAACATGTTAAACATATGCTTAATGAAACACTGAGTACATTTGGGCAAGTTGATTTCCTCGTTAATAATGCAGCAGGAAATTTTATATGCCCTGCAGAGCAGCTGAGTGCAAATGGATGGAATTCTGTTATTAATATTGTCCTGAATGGAACCTTTTATTGTTCAAGCGAAGTCGGTAAATACTGGATTGAAAAGGGGATAAAGGGAAGCATTATCAATATGGTGGCTACGTATGCATGGGACGCCGGAGCGGGTGTCATACACTCGGCTGCCGCAAAAGCAGGGGTATTATCTATGACAAGAACATTGGCTGTCGAATGGGGCAGAAAATTTGGAATCAGGGTAAATGCGATAGCTCCAGGTCCAATTGAAAGGACAGGGGGGGCTGACAAGCTGTGGGAATCGGAGGAAGCTGCAAAAAGGACACTTCAAAGTGTACCGCTTGGCAGGCTTGGAAAGCCGGAGGAAATTGCAGAATTGGCCTTCTTCCTTTTCTCAGAACATGCCGGTTATATTAATGGGGAGTGCATCACAATGGATGGCGGCCAGTGGCTAAAGCAGTTTCCGTTTTAATGTATATTAAAGCCGGCTGATTTGTTTTCAGCCGGCTGGCATATTCTATTGATAGCTTACAGCTCTCGACTGCAATGCCTTCCATGATGAAATAAATTGTTCTTTTGAAACCTTCACCTGTTTTTTTCCTGAGAGGGGGTCGTTTAGAAAAACAAACTGGTCATTATACCCCACCAATACGACTGCATGAAGATCTAATGGAGTTTTAATGGTTTTGCCGGAGTGAGTCCAGGATTCCCAGCGGTCAGGAAGCCTATAATCTCCTGTCGTCCAGACGACAGCAGGATATCCTTTGGAAACATGCATAAGAACTGCATCAAAATCCCGGCCGGTTAAATTAACGGCTCTTCCTGGCAGGTATTTATTCACCAATTCTTCAATTGGTTTATCGAAAACTGCGTATCCGGCAGTTCTTCCTGTCATATCTCCCACAAATCCTTCTTCAGGATTACCCCATTTTAAAATATCACCTTTTGAGCGAATCAGCGGATCATGGTCTTTTTTTACTTCATCATACAAATCCATTTTCCCGACTTGGACACCTGCATGCTGCAGAACCATTGTCAAGCTGGTTACTTCACAACCATACTTCAATTCGGGATTTTGTCTGATTAGTGGAACATCAATGATGACAGATCGTTTTTTAACAGCCGTAGTGGCCTCCGTATTACGGGCTGTTACTTTCTGCTGGTCCTTATTTGCGTTGACAGGTATTTGGGCAGTCAGCTCTCTTGAATCGATGCCTGTCTCTTGTACAGGACTGGCCGGTTCTGAATGTCCGCACCCAAGCAAAGGAATAAGAAGGGATATAAATAGGAAGTTCCTCATGAAATACCCTCTTTCTCTTGATGTTCTGATATTAGCTTGTGGAGTATAACACGGCAATATGATGAAAAGCTTTTGCCAAACAAACATGTTTCATCAAGTACTGGAAGCTATATTTTGAATAGTAAAAGTTTTAAGCGAATATGGTATAATAACTCATTAATCGCAGTTTCACTTTATTTACATAGGGAGGCTAGGACATGGATGCATTGGATATCCTTACAGATTTGGATAATGTATTTCCCTATTTCCAGCCAATATTCAGTGCAGATGAGCACCGTGTCATTGGGTATGAGGTATTAGGCCGATATAAAGGTTCTGATGGGGTTATCAGTTTGGGGCCATTCTTCCAGGATGAGAATATTCCTGAAGAATTCCGGATTGAGGTTGATTATGAAATATTAAAAAAGGCATTAGGCAAGGCGCAGAATCTTGATAAAGATGTTCTGATTTTTATAAATAGAGATGCTGACATGCTCATGTATAACGATGGGGAACAATTTTTAAATGCCCTCCAGGAATATGAAAAAAAAGGCATAAGCCTTGACCGGATTGTACTGGAAATTACCGAAAGGAATTACAAGGGCGATATTGACCATCTGGACCATCTTTTAAATTACTACAGGACATATGGAATCAAGTTAGCAATAGATAAACTTGGAAATGAAAGCAGTCATCTCGATCGAATCGGACAATTGGCTCCTGACATTTTAAAGGTGGATCTGGAGTCCATGAAATCCAATGCATCTGCTTATAATTTTAATGATATCCTTTATTCCTTATCCATGCTTGCCAGGAAAATTGGAGCTAGCTTGCTTTTTGAAAATATTGAAATGGTTTACCAGCTTCAATATGCATGGAAAAATGGAGGGCGTTACTATCAGGGATATTATTTGCAAAAACCTGCAGAAAATTTTCCGGACAGAGATATTTTAAAGGAAAAACTGCGAAACGAATGCCACCGGTTTATTGTGCATGAAAAGAAAAAATTGGAGTCGCTGTATCAGGTTACACTTGAGTTCAATGACAAGCTGATTGATTTTGTCAATAAAAATAAAAAGATTATTGCTTATGAAGAAACCTTGGAGCAGATCGCCCTTCTTTTGGACGGGGCAGCTTTTCGCCTGTATATCTGCGATGAAGACGGATTTCAGAAATCTGCGAATTACTTCAAACGGGATGGAGGATGGATTTTCCAAAATGAATATCTTCATAAAAATTGGAGCTGGAGGCCGTATTTTCTTGAAAATATAATGAAGATGCGAATAAATAAAAAGGGAATCCTCTCTGATTTATATACCGATATTGAGACAGGTGAAACCATTAGGACCTTTTCCTTCCCGCTTAATACAAATGATTACTTATTTGTGGATTTATCATACGAATTTTTATACGAGCATGATGGGTTATTATAAGATTAAATTATAAGTATAAACAATCTTGATTTGAGGGAATGTAAGTGTAGAACTTTCCTCAAGGAGAGATTAACCATGAGCATGTACACATTGATCATACTACTGATCGGACTTGGGATACTTGTATATTCCTTAGTTTACACTTTGTTTATTGGAAAAGAAAGAAAGGCAGTAAAGGGCGATATCGATGCAGAACTGCCGGATAATGTTCAAAAGCATGCATATATCAGGAATCCTATATTTTTGACATATGCCATATGCTTTGGAATCCTTCTTGTCATGATTATTTATTTTGCACTTACATGGACTTGGTGAAGACCCTCCACTGGAGGGTTTTTTTTGTGTAAAAAATGGAATTGACCAATTTACAATATTTACATCCCAATTAATTATGGACTTTTCCATCTGCTGCGTTAATTCTTTGTCAATACGGGTAGATTCTTAACAAGAAAAGAATTTTTCTGTCAAAACACTAGAGAATTTGGAGAACGAAAGCAGGTATCAGGAAATTTATTTGCTGGTAAAATTGAGGGTACAAACTAAGTGATCGATAAAGAAAGGGAGAGTGGAATGTACAAGCATATTACAGGAATTATTATCACAATTGCAGTCATGATCGCAGCGATTCCTTCTCATACTTATGCCGAGAAAAATACTAATAAAGAAGAGGTATACGAATTCCTGCAGAATGCCTTTCAAGCACAGGTTGAGCTTAGCGGGGAAGAGAGAAGCATGAATGAAGTCGATGAATTGCTTGAGCCGTATTTTTCTGAAGAAGCTAAAAATCAATTTCTGAAAGAAAATCTTGTTTCTGAAAATGGCAAATACTTCACTCTTGGAGGAGATGTTGCGGCATACTACATTCCGTTTTTTACATATTCGGATAATACCAAAGTTGTTGAAGAAAATGGGAAAGTTTATGTGTATGAATATTTTCCGGAAAACCATGAAGGACCTGTAGGTTATGACAGCCACTATGAGGGAATTTTGCTGACGGAGCAAGGAGGGAAAATGAAAGTCGCCAAATTCCTGGGTGAAAATATTCCCGGGAAAATAATAAACAAAGCAGAGAGTGGGCAAAAAGCGGCAAAACCAACCTCTTTTAAACCCCCTGAAACAACTTGGCAAAAGAAGCCTTCCTATCAATTCGGGTTTCTGTTAAATCCATTTGATGTCATGTTTCGGTCAGGAAGCATGCTCTTAACAGATAACCAAGGCATATTAGCTTTGTTTGAACAACAGGAGCTGGACGGACAGCTGGCAGCCAATTAAAAGAGCTTAAAAGCTTAACGGGCTTTTAAGCTCTTTTTTTATTCCATTCCAAGAGCTGATCTAAGTTTTTCCAGGTCAAATCCCCTAATGACGGTGTCCCCGATAACCACAGTTGGCGTAGAAAAGGAGCTAAACTGCTTTGTCAGCTCTTTATGTGCAGCGGCATCTTTTTTTATGTCTTTAATTGTATAGGCATATCCATTCTCATTCAAAAACATTTTTGTGATTTCACAGGGCGGACAATCCGGCTGTGTATATAAAACAATCTCTTTCAATTTTTGTATCCTCTCTGTCTTTTGTAACTCTATCATAAAGCAGGATGATCCAGCAGGCAATCAGTTTGCTTTATGCAGGTAATCAATCAATCCCATCGAGCAGACAGCGATGTCTACAGAAAGAATCTCGTATACAGGATGGTCAGATGGGACGCCTTTACCATTAAGAAAGGTTTTAACTTTCTCTTCGAGAACAGCTTGTGCCGCCTGTGACTGCTGATCAATAGAACCCCCGCCAGAAAAGGCAATTTCCCCTGCGTTCATGAAAATCTTAAGCCAATCCTTTATTTGCCTGTAGACTTCTTTCGGGGTTGAACTCATGCCGTAATGGCCAAAGAAAATAAGTTCAAGATCCATTTTTTCGTACATGTCAATGGATTCGAGCATTTTGACTGGACTGAATTGGTTTGGTGAAGTTGAGGGCAGATACAATTCAATCCCAAGCTCTTTTAACTGCGGATAAAATACACCAGCAGTATCTCCCGTAAACATCCCATTTAAAGCAGGGTGAAATATACTGAAGTGGTGATTGGCGTGTCCGGGCGAATGATAAAATTTCAGAGTGCAATTTGGGCCTATGTCAAGCTCTTCTTCATGTTCTTTAGTGATAATCTTATCCTCTGAAACAGGCAATATTGGATTAAACAGTCCATCAAATTGATCACCATAAACGGCTTTTGCACCGGTAATTAAGCGTGAAGGGTCTGCTAGGTGCCTGGCACCTTTCGGGTGGACTATTACCTTTGCGTTTGGACAGTGGGTTAATAATAAGCCTGTGCCGCCCGCATGATCGAGATGAATATGTGTCAGTATGATATAATCAACTTCCTCCGGTGTAAAGTGAAGCTGATTCAGTCCTTCCAAAATGTAGGGGATCGAGGGGCTGGCCGAGGTTTCAATCAAAGTCAGCTTTTGTTCTGTTAAGACATATGTACCGGTACGTTTTTCCAATGAAAGGTCAAAATCATCAATTAAATATAGGTTTTCCGCTAATTTTTCAGGTTTTGGCAAAAAAAATCACGTCCTTTATAAAGCTTTTGCTTGTACAAACACCTGACAATATTTTATTCTGTTAATATTGGTATGTAAAGCATTCAGCTTGAATATTCTGAATTTATTTTCATAAGGATAGAAACATGCCAAAAGAGAAACCTAAATGTTAATTATGGGTTTTGTTTTGGAAAGGAGAGAGAGCATGTCACAGCTTCAAGGTATATTAACACGCTTAAAGAGCTTACAGGAACAAGCAACAGGCGGAGAGCCAATGCAAAGATTTTTTGAGGTGAATGGTGAAAGAAAATGTCAGGTAACTTTTCATCCGAAAAATGAAACATTTGAGCTGGAAGTATATAACGATAAAGAAAAGCCAAAAAGATATCAATTCGACAACATTGATATGATCACAATCGAAATTTTCGATTTGATTCAATAATTCACCACATACATAAGGGGCCTTTTGGCCTCTTTTCTTATTTCTGCTTTAATAATAAACCAATTGCCAGAGGTGTGAAATGTATTACCTGCTCACGATTATGCTGTTTTTTACTGTTCTGCTTTTGCTTGCAGATTTAATTAATACAAAAAGAGAAGTAATACGGATCAGGAAAACTCTTGAAGAAATGAAAGAAATTTTAAAAGACAATAGAGGCTCGAAAAATTAGGCATGGAGAACAATAAGCAGTATATGATTCTTTAAGTTGAGGTGAAGCAGAATGATGCCAACTGTAACATGTCCGAGCTGCAGGGCAGAAAAAGAAATTGATGCCGTATTAACTGCACAATCTAATCAAAATGTTATTTTTCATTGTCCTGACTGCGGCTATGAAGTTAAAGACATTCAAACCAGTAAAGGATAATAGGCGCAAAATGCCGAAGACTGTGATAAAATGATTAAGAAGCATAACTAATTTTTGAGGAGTTTTCGGTGATGATCAGTCTTCATAGCGAGGAATTTTTAGAATTTAACATTAGTGATTTCATGATTCCTTCTGAACGGGTAGCACATGTGCAGGTTGGGAATAGCCTGGAGCATGCCCTCTTAGTACTAACGAAAAGCGGATATACAGCAATTCCTGTACTGGACCCTCAATATAAGCTGCAGGGCTTAATTAGCACACCCATTATTATGGATTCCATTCTTGGTCTCGAGCGGATTGAGTTTGAGCAGCTGGAGAAAAAAAGGGTTGAAGAGGTTATGAACGCAAATATTCCAAGGCTTGATGATGAATCTTCTATCCAGCAATCGATCGCACTATTAGTTGACCATCCATTTGTTTGTGTTGAAAACAAGGAAGGCTATTTTGAGGGAATACTTACCCGCAGAACAGTATTGGATCAGCTAAACAAACATATCAGACGATTAAATAAACAATAAAAATCAGCTCCCCGCAGTGGGAGCTTGCTTTATTTTCAATGATGAGTATTCAGACGGGTTTATGGCCGTTATTTTCGGATTTATTCATGGAGGGGAAATACTTGAGTCAAACTTTACATAAAAAAATGCCTCAAGGAAAGAGGAAAGTGACCAAAAAGCCTTTTGTGCTGGCTTCAGTAATGCTTGCCATGTTTATGGGGGCCATTGAGGCAACCATAGTGTCAACCGCGATGCCTGCCATTGTTGGGGATTTAGGCGGATTTGCTTTATATAGCTGGGTGTTTTCAGCATATTTGTTAATGAATGCTGTGACTGTTTTGATTTACGGCAAGCTTTCTGACTTATTTGGGCGGAAGCCCGTTTTAACGTTCGGGATTATCATTTTTTTAATTGGTTCCATTTTATGCGGTTTTGCGGAATCAATGACTGCACTGATCATTTTCAGGTTAATCCAGGGTTTTGGTGCCGGAGCTGTAATGCCGATTGCAACAACCATTGTCGGGGATATTTATACAAAAGAGGAAAGGGCACAGGTGCAGGGTTATTTATCAAGCGTTTGGGGAATTTCAGCTATCATGGGCCCGGCAATAGGCGGACTGCTGGTTGAATTCGTCAGCTGGCGATATGTTTTTTGGGTTAACATTCCGCTTGGCATCATGGCTATTGCAGGCTTATGGCTTTTCCTCCATGAAAATGTGGAAAGGAAAAAACACCAGATCGATTATGCCGGAGCTGTGCTATTAACTGTTTCCATTTCATCTCTCATGTTTGTGCTTGTGGAGGGAGGAACAAATTGGGCATGGAATTCCATTGAAGCCATCAGCCTTTTAGCGGTCAGTGTAATTGCCTTTATTTTATTTATCCTGCAGGAACAAAAAGCTGCAGAACCAATGATGCCTTTTAATATATGGAAGGAAAAGCCGATACTAATTGCCAATTTGGCTTCCTTAACCACCGGTGTCATGCTTATAGGGATTTCCAGTTTTCTGCCTGCATTTGTACAGGGTGTCATGGAAAGATCTCCGATAGTAGCCGGCTTTACACTTACCACGATGTCGATTGGATGGCCGATTGCTTCTGCAGCGGCAGGCAAGCTGCTTTTAAAAATTGGTTTTAGAAGTACATCTGTCATAGGCGGAGTGTTTTTGATAGCGGGGAGTATTATGTTTGTTACCCTCACTCCTGAAGCGGGACCCGTATGGGCAGCAGCTGGGAGTTTTCTGGTTGGGGCAGGCATGGGCTTGACTACTACAGCTTTCATTGTATCCATTCAGAGTACAGTGGAATGGAATCAAAGGGGCATCGCCACTGCTGCCAATATGTTTATGAGAAATCTGGGCAACACCATTGGAGCAGCCTTGCTGGGCGGAATTTTGAACAGTCAGATCAAATCATATATACAGAATAATGGTGAAGGCATAGACGCCAGCTTATCGTTAGATTCAGCAAATGTATTATTGAATGAAGATGCAAGAAACAGCATGGATGCGGGAATAAAGGAAATTCTGCAGAATGGCCTTACCGTTTCACTTCATTCGGTGTATTATGCAGTGCTGTTATTTGCTGTGATAAGCTTCTTATTGGTCTTTGCACTGCCAAAGCATGAAAGGGAAATCGCCGATTAGGCGCATGTAAATCTCTGCATTTATCGTGCAGAGATTTTTTATGTTTCACTTCTTGAACTTTATCTCTAAACCATTATCGAAATTGATGATAAAGAAATTCAAAATTTATTAAGATATACTATAAGAAAAAGTTATGAAGGGAAGATGTTTATGTCTTCACTTACAGAATTTCATCTTTTATCGGTGCTGGCACAGGAAATGAATATGAGGAAAGCGGCTGAGCGTTTATTTGTATCGCAGCCGGCGCTTTCACAGCGCCTTGTGAATATTGAAAAGGAATGGGGGAACAAGCTATTCCTCCGCTCCCAAAAGGGATTGTCTCTGACACCGGCAGGAGAAATTGTTATTCAATTTGTTAATGAAGTTCTGGCCAAAGAAGAAAAAGTGAGGGAGTCAATTACTGCCCTTAATTCGGAGGTTCATGGAACGTTAAAAATTGCAGTTGCTTCAATTGTCGGACAGAATTGGCTGCCGCAGGTTCTTAAAAAGTTTGTCAGCCGCTATCCCCAGGCAAAAATTTCTCTGATTACAGGCTGGAGCAGTGAAATATTAAAATCTCTTTATGATGATCAGGTTCATATTGGAATTATCAGAGGGACTCCGGATTGGAAGGGGATTAAAATCCCTTTATTTAAGGACAGTCTTTATCTGGTTGATACAGAAATTACAAGGCCGGAGCAGGTTCTTGAAACAGACCGGTCATTCATTCAATTTAAGAGTGATTCAAACTATTATCAGGAAATTCAAGACTGGTGGCTGCGGCAGTTCAAAACTTCTCCAAAAAGGACAATAGTAGTTGACCAAATTGAAACATGCAAGCAAATGACTTTCAATGGAATAGGGTACGCCATTCTCCCGGCCATTACGCTGAACGGTGCAGAGAAAAATATTTTTAAGATCCCGCTGCTTGACGAGAATAATTTGCCGATTAAGCGTGATACATGGCTTCTGGGATACGAATCGGCCTTTCAGCTCAAGCAGGTGCAGGCATTTGTTGAGTTGATAAAGGAGCATATTGAAGAAGAAAGACAGTGAAACCCCATTTTTTCTTCCTTCATTTATCGCAGTCTAACGGGCAGTAAGACCCCCGCTTCAAGATTCAGAGGAATCAAAGGAGGGTAAGCGGGGGGCAAACTGCTCGATCTAGCTGCGGCTCCTAGGGGCTCGAGGTCATAAGCCAATCAGCTGATGGGAAGAAAAGCACTCCCCACCATCTGCTCGTCTTATGCTTGTCACCCCAAGGCAAGTCGCCTCGCTTTATAATGTAAAGGCCCGATTGGTGAGATACAGTGAAACTTGCCGACGCGCAGGCAGAGGCTTAGTTGAACCAATCGGGTTCGTAGTGTCGATTGATCGAAGCGCTAGCGGAGATCTTAGCGACACTAGAACGCGACTAACAATCAGTGGGGGATAAGGAAAACCCCCACTGATTGAAGTTTCACTTTATTTTTCTTGTTTTCAGCGCTTTTGTTTGTTAAAGTAATCCTAGTTGCAATGTTATACATAGAGGAGGATTTTTATTATGAAAATGATGGATGCCAATGAGATTATTTCTTTTATCCAAAACAGCACAAAATCCACACCTGTAAAGGTTTATATTAAAGGTGATTTAGAAGGAATCGACTTCGGAGCCTCAGCTAAGTCCTTTGTAAATGGCAGCACCGGGGTAGTGTTTGGTGAATGGTCTGAAATTAGCCAGGCGATTGAAGCAAACCAGTCAAAAATTGAAGATTATGTAATTGAGAATGACCGCAGAAACTCAGCGATTCCATTGCTGGATATGAAAAATATTAAAGCGCGCATTGAGCCGGGTGCCATCATCCGTGACCAGGTAGAAATCGGCGATAACGCTGTAATCATGATGGGTGCCTCTATAAATATCGGATCAGTGATCGGTGAAGGCACAATGATCGATATGAATGTTGTACTTGGCGGAAGAGCTACAGTCGGCAAGAATTGCCATATTGGAGCAGGAACTGTATTGGCAGGCGTTATTGAGCCTCCTTCAGCAAAACCTGTTGTTGTAGAAGATGATGTAGTAATCGGAGCAAATGCAGTGGTTCTCGAAGGTGTAACTGTTGGCAAGGGTGCTGTAGTCGCTGCTGGTGCCATTGTCATTGATGATGTACCTCCATATACAGTAGTGGCAGGCACACCAGCTCGTGTGATTAAAGAGATTGATGAAAAGACTAAGTCTAAGACAGAAATTAAGCAGGAACTTCGCCAATTATAATAGCTTAAAAAGCGTGGATCTCGATCCGCGCTTTTTTCTAAAGGGATAATTCATGATTGCTATTGTGTGAAGAAATATATAGGGGCATTTTTAACAAGGGGGAAGCTAGTTTGGTCTCAAACAATCCATTCGTTTTATTACGGCGGGAGCTGCATAAAATACCGGAGTTAGGGTTCCGTGAATTTAAAACACAGCAGTTTCTATTAGATTACCTGTATTCTCTCCCTCAGGACAATTTGGAAATTAAACCTTGGAAAACGGGTATTTTTGTGAAAATCAAAGGCAGGAATTCCTCCAGGCTGATTGGTTATCGAGCTGATATAGACGGCCTCCCAATTACAGAGGAGACAGGCCTGCCGTTTAAATCAGAGCATAATGAGCAAATGCATGCCTGCGGACATGATTTTCATATGTCAATTGCACTTGGCCTAATAACGAAATTCATAGAAGAACGCGTTAACGATGATTTACTGTTTATATTTCAGCCAGCTGAAGAAGGGCCTGGCGGGGCAGAACCTATGCTTAAATCTGAAATAATGAAGGAATGGAAGCCGGATATGATATTGGCCCTCCATATTGCTCCGGAATATCCTGTCGGAACCATCGCATTGAGGGAAGGCTTGCTTTTTGCAAATACGTCGGAGCTATTTATTGATTTAAAGGGAAAAGGGGGGCATGCCGCATATCCGCATAATACCAATGATATGGTCGTGGCAGCATGTACCCTGGTCAGCCAGCTTCAGTCCATCATTTCGAGGAACGTTGATCCCCTTGACAGCGCAGTCGTTACAGTTGGAAAAATTACAGGTGGCACTGTTCAAAACATCATAGCTGAAAAAGCAAGGCTTGAAGGTACCATTCGCACTCTGTCTCCAGAATCAATGAAAAAGGTAAAAAGCAGAATTCAGGCACTTGTTAAAGGTATTGAAGTGGGGTATGAATGTGAAGCTTCAATCGACTACGGAAGCATGTATCATCAGGTTTACAATGAGGAAACCTTAACAAGGGAATTCATGGATTTTGCACGCACGAATACAGACATAAATGTGGTTGAATGCCGTGAAGCCATGACAGGTGAGGATTTCGGCTATATGCTTGAAGAAATTCCAGGCTTCATGTTTTGGCTTGGCGTTGACTCAGAATATGGACTTCATCACGCCAGACTGAATCCAAATGAAAATGCAATCGAAACTGCAATTGAATTGATTGCAGCATATTTAAAATATAAAGGCTAAAGCATATATAACTATAAAAAAGCTGATTTCATAAACCCTTTTAGGATCTGCGAAATCAGCTTTTTTGCTTTCGCTTTATCGCAGTCTAACGGGCAGTAAAATCCCTATTACAAGATTCAGAGGAGCCAAAGGGGGATAAGGAGGGGTCAAACTGCCCGTAAAGGCCCGATTGGTACAACTAACAATCAGTGGGGATAAAGATCCCCACTGATTGAAGTTTCACTTTATCCGGCAGCACTATCTGTTCCTGCCTGTTTTTGAATAAGCACCTGATGGGGGAATGGAATTTCAATCCCGCTGGCTTCCAAAGCTTCCTTCAGTGCTTTTTTAAGCTGCCGTTCGACAGTCCATTGTTCCATGTTTTCTGTCTTGGCTATGATTCTTAGTACAACATCAGATGAACCTAATGTTTGGACGCCAATGACATTCGGGCCCTCAACAATCGCCTGGTTTTCCTGAGCGATCCTGTCGCATGCTTCCTGAAGGACTGCGATCGCTTCATCAATATTGTCATCATAAGAAATTCCTATATCCACCAGTGCACGCATGTTTCCGCGTGAATGGTTGCTCAGACTGGTAATCTCCCGGTTCGGCAGATAATGTAAAGTTCCGTCAAATCCTCGAATTTGAGTGGTTTTTAATCCAATCTGCTCCACTATTCCTGAGTAGCTTCCAGTTGTTACATAATCGCCTACATCAATTTGCCTCTCCAGCAAGATAAAAAATCCTGTTACTACATCGCTGACAAGACCCTGTGCTCCAAAGCCGACTGCTAAACCGATTACTCCGGCACCAGCAAGAATGGCAGTTGCCTTTATCCCGAAAATTTGCAGAATTGTAACAGCGAAAATGAAAATAAGAGCATAGGAGAATATGTTTTCAGCAAGACTTAGAAGTGTTTTCGACCTTCCGGGAGATATTCTTTCCTTTTTCGCAATTCCCTCAAAGCTTTTTTGGATGATTTTGTTCCCAGCTGATTTAACAATCACAAATGCAAAATAGATAGCAGCAATTTTTAATAGAAGAAGGCCAGCATCAATCAGCAGGGCTTCCCAATTTAATTGTGAAAAATTCAGATTTTCCATCTTCCACTGTCCTTTCATTATTATTAAAGTCATCATTCTATCGCAACAGTGATTTAGATGCAAACGGTTAGCCTCCCAGCAGATTCAATACTTGAGAGAACAACAGATTCCTGCTTCTAAAAATGAATATAAAAAAAGTGCTAAATCAACCAAAAAGGGGTGGAAAAATACTTCGAAACTCGATATATTTAATATTACGTTCTAACTTTTCTAATTTTTCCGCAAATTAAAAGGGGGTATGCAGATGGAAACATTTAAAAAGTTAAAGCAATATTATTGGCCATTTAAACATTACTTTATTTGGTCCATATTTTTTCTGTTTATTGTGACAGCGATAACGGTTGTGTATCCAATGATCCTGCAGGTGACCATTGATGAAGTTGTCATTGGAGGAAATTATGGGTGGATCTCTTATTTGGCTTTAGGCTTTATTGCCATAATGGCCGTGAAGGGGGCGGCGACTTATATCCATCAGTACACGGGTGATTTATTTGGAATCACATCGGTCTATAAGCTTAGAAATGTACTTTATGAAAAACTGCAGTTTCTGCCTTTCAGGTATTATGATAATGCAAAAACAGGAGATTTAATGTCCCGGCTCACTGCAGATGTTGAGGGATTCCGTTTCTTTCTTTCATTCGGATTTTCTGAACTCATTCGTTTTTGTTTATTGATCCTCATCAGTATGTCGGTTATGTTTTACTATTCTGTTCCACTTACTATTGTCACACTTATTACCCTGCCTTTTCTTGCAGTAGTCACCTTTAAATTCGACAAGGCTGTACATCCGGCTTTCCGGGGCATCCGGAAATCATTCGGGCGCCTGAATACAAAGGTTCAGGAGAATATAAGCGGTATTAATACTGTGAAGTCATTATCACGGGAAGACTTTGAGATTAATAAATTCAACGGCTCTAACAGCGATTATAAGGATAAATATCTTTTTACATCCGATATTTGGGCCAAATACTTCCCGTTAATGGAATTTCTCGGCAATTTAAGTGTTGTACTGCTTCTGGCTTACGGCGGTTATCTTGTTATGGCCGGCAGTCTGAATCCAGGGGAACTTGTCGCCTTTTACAGCCTTGTCTGGTATATTATGTGGCCAATTATGAACTTAGGCTTTATAGTTAACCTATTTTCACAGGCAAAAGCCTCCGGAGAGCGGCTCATTGAGATTCTTGAAGCAGATAATGAGATTGAGGATACTGATTCATGTGTTAATGCAGAACGTTTGCAGGGAGAGGTGGAATTCCGCAATGTTACCCTGAAATATACAAAGGATGACAATGATGCTTTATCGAATATCTCCTTTCATGCTGAGGCGGGAAAGGTAATTGGGTTAATCGGCTCTACGGGATCAGGTAAAACGAGCTTAACGCAGCTTATGACAAGGTTTTATGAGCCAGTTGAAGGCAGTGTGATGATTGATGGGATAAATGTGCAGGATTACTCTCTTCAGTCTCTGAGAAGAAACATCAGTTTTGTTCTTCAGGAATCCTTCTTGTTTTCTTCTTCGATTAAAGCAAATATTGCTTTTGGGAAGCCTGACTCAACAATGGAGGAAATTATTGAAGCTGCCAAACGTGCACAGGCTCATGAATTTATCATGGAGCTACCTGATCAATACGATTCCGTTCTTGGCGAGAGGGGCATGGGGCTTTCAGGCGGCCAGAAGCAAAGGATAGCGATAGCAAGGGCTATTTGTGCTGATCCAAGCATTTTAGTTCTTGATGATGCAACGAGCGCCGTGGATATGGAAACAGAATTCAGAATACAAAAAGCTTTGAAAGAAGTAATGGCTGATCGAACTACTTTTATCATTGCCCATCGGATTTCTTCCCTTAAGCATGCAGATGAAATACTTGTGCTTGATAGCGGGAGAGTAGCTGAACGGGGGACACATGATAAGCTGCTTAATAATAATGGCCCATATCAGCGGATTTACGATATTCAATATCAGGACCGGGATAAGGTTCTCCAATCAAATGCAGGCTAGGAGGTGCGTCCTTGAAAAAAACTAAAACAGAAAATGACAAAGTGTTAAACAGGTTCCAATATTCTGCTGACGAAGTGATCGAGAAGCCATTTAATTGGAAGCAGATGCTGCGATTATTCAGTTATATGGAGCCGTACAGGAAAAATTTACTCCCGCTCTCCGTTATAATGGTATTAATAAATACGGCAGTCAGACTAATCATTCCTATCTTGATTGGTGTGTATACGTTAGATAAGGCATTAATTGAAAAAGACGGCAGGCTGCTTGCCATCCTGGTTTCATTGATTGGAGTGCTTTACACCATTTCATACGCTGCAAACTACTTCAGGATTAAATGGATGAATAAGCTTGGCCAAAATATTATTTACGATCTTCGAAAACATTTATTTACACACGTGCAGACACTTTCGCATCGGTTTTTTGATCAGCGCTCAGCAGGATCCATACTGGTAAGGATCATGAATGATATTAATTCTCTTCAGGAGCTTTTTACTAATGGAGTCATAAATCTGCTGATGGATTTGATCATGCTGGCAGGGATTTTCATTATTTTATTCACACTAAGTCCGGAACTGACCTTGGCAATAATGGTCATCCTGCCCATCATGTTTTTTATTTCAACCAGTTTGCGGAGAAATATCCGCAGGTCATGGCAAACTGTCCGATTAAAACAATCCAAATTGAATTCTCACTTAAATGAGAGTATACAGGGAATAAGGATTACCCAGTCTTTTACACAGGAAAAAGAGAATATGGCATTCTTTGATGGTGTGAACACAGAAAACTTTGAAAGCTGGAGGGTTGCCTCCCAGAAAAACGCTATGTTCAGACCGCTGGTTGAATTGACCAATGCCCTGGGTACTGCTGTTTTGATTTGGTTTGGAGCCCATCTGATTCAGACAGGGTCAATATCGATCGGCGTATTTGTTTCTTTTGCCTTTTATTTAGGGATGTTCTGGGAGCCAATTTCCCGTCTTGGTATGGTTTATAACCAGCTGCTCATGGGGATGGCTTCCTCTGAAAGAATCTTTGAGTTTCTTGATGAGAAGCCAATTGTATCAGAAAGAAACAATGCGGTGAATTTGCAGGAGATAGAAGGCAAGATAGAATTTGAGAATGTCACTTTTTCTTATGATGAAAAAAGAATAGCACTAAATGAAGTTTCCCTTATGATAAAAGCAGGGCAAACAGCAGCACTTGTCGGTCATACAGGATCTGGAAAAACAACGATAGCGAATTTAATCAGCCGTTTTTATGATCCCACAGGAGGCACTGTAAAAATAGATGGCTATGATTTAAAGGATGTTTCTTTATCAAGTTTGCGCAAGCAAATCAGTGTTGTGCTGCAGGATACTTTCATATTTTCCGGCACAATCTGCGATAATATCCGTTTTGGCAGGCCTGATGCAACGGATGAGGAGGTAGTGGAAGCAGCCAAAGCTGTCGGTGCACATGGATTCATTGAAAAACTTTCAAAGGGATATGAAACCGAAGTGGAGGAAAGAGGGAATGTATTATCGGTCGGTGAGAGGCAGCTGCTCTCCTTTGCCCGCGCATTGCTTGCAGACCCGCGTATTCTTATACTTGATGAAGCTACAGCAAGTATTGATACAGAGACAGAGATGAAGATCCAGCAGGCATTAAAGACCCTTTTAAAGGGCAGAACGGCTATCATTATCGCCCATAGGCTATCGACTATTCGGGAATCCGATCAAATATTCGTGCTCGATCATGGAAATATTTTAGAACAGGGGAATCATGAGGAATTGATTAATGCAAAAGGTGAATATTTCCATTTAGTTAAGGCACAATTTAATATGCTGGAAGCAATTTAATGAATAGATTAAAACCTCCAGACGGGGGTTTTATTTCTGCCAGGAAGTAATTCTAATAGCTATCTATTCAGCTGTGTACGCTATTATGGTATTATTGTCTATATTGCTAACTTTGCTGGGGGAAGATAGGATGAAGAAAGAATTTGCTGTAATCGGACTTGGACGTTTTGGAGGAAGCATCTGCCATGCTCTTGCTGAAGAAGGTATGGAGGTTATGGCGATTGATGTTAATGAAGACCGTGTGAATGAATTTGCGAGAGTTGCTTCGCACGCAGTAGTTGGCGATACTACTGACGAATCCGTAATCAAGAGTTTGGGAATACGCAATTTTGACCATGTCATTGTAGCGATTGGAGATAATATTCAGGCCTCTATCCTGACTACCTTGATTTTAAAAGAGGTGGGAGTTAATAAGATTACGGTTAAGGCGCAAAATGATTATCACGCTAAGGTATTGAGGAAAATTGGAGCCGATCATGTTGTTCATCCTGAAAGGGATATGGGCAGAAGGATTGCCCATAGTATTGTTTCAAATAATGTACTGGATTATCTGGAACTCTCTGATGAACATAGCATAGTAGAAATCGTAGCTAATGAAAAATTGGCCGGCCACAGCATAATAGATCTGGATATCCGGGCAAAGTACGGAATCAACATCGTTGCAATTAAAAGAAAAAATGAAATTATCGTTTCTCCGCAGGCGAATGAAAAAATACAATTTGACGATATTCTTATTGTTATTGGAGCAGACGTGGACATCAACCGGTTTGAAAAGAAAGTGATGTCTTAATAGGCAAAAGGCTGTATCTCTCATTTGAGCGATACAGCCTTTTTTTAGTATATATTTATAGCTCTTGGGTTTTTTAAACTTCCATGATAATCGGCAAAATCATTGGACGGCGCTTTGTTTTTTCATATAGGAATGGTGCAAGCGTATCAGTAATTTCATTCTTGATTTCTGACCATTGAGTTGTTCTGCGTTCCATAACCTTGCTTAAGTGTTTTGTGATGAGTGCTTGTGCATCATTGATTAAATCTCCGGATTCCCTCATATAGACGAATCCGCGGGAAATTAAGTCAGGTCCTGCAGCAATTTTGAAATCCTTCATATTAATGCTCACTACAACAACCACTAAACCTTCTTCAGAAAGAATGCGGCGGTCACGCAAAACAATATTTCCGATGTCACCGATTCCGCTTCCATCAATATAGACAGAACCAGAAGGGATTTTTCCTGCTACCTGAGCAGAATCTTCGCTGAGAGCCAGAACTTCACCATTATCCATGATAAAGCAGTTCTCTTCCTCTACTCCACAATCTACAGCCAATTTGGCATGCATTTTCTGCATTCTGTATTCACCATGAATCGGCATGAAGAATTTGGGCTTTATTAAACGAAGCATTAGTTTCTGTTCTTCCTGGCCGCCATGTCCGGATGTGTGAATATCGCTTAATTTACCATAAATGACTTCGGCACCTGCACGGGAAAGTCTGTCAATCGTTCTGCTGACACTGATGGTGTTCCCTGGAATAGGTGAAGAAGAGAATACAACAGTGTCACCAGGAATGATCTGTATCTGGCGATGCGTTCCATTAGCAATTCTAGAAAGGGCCGCCATCGGCTCTCCCTGGCTTCCTGTACAAAGAATGGTCACCTGGTTCGCTGGAAGTCTGTTAATTTGATGTGCATCAATAAACGTATCTTTAGGTGCCTGAATATATCCTAATTCCTGTCCTATATTTATGGCTGCTTCCATACTTCTGCCAAAGACAGCAATTTTCCTGCCGTTTGTAACGGCTGCTTCAGTCACCTGCTGAAGACGGTGGATATTAGAAGCGAATGTGGCAAAGATAATCCGTCCTTCAACCTTGCGGAAGATGTCATGAATGCTGTCGCCAACTCGGCGTTCAGACATGGTGAATTCTGGTATTTCACTGTTTGTACTGTCGGAAAGCAGGCAAAGGACGCCTTCTTTACCGATTTCGGCCATTTTCGTCAGGTTCGCAGGCTCTCCTACAGGGGTAAAATCAAATTTGAAGTCCCCGGTATGAACAACTTGTCCTGGCGGTGTTTTGACAACGATTCCATATGAATCAGGAATACTATGAGTTGTTCTGAAGAAAGTCACGGAAGTTTTTCTGAATTTAATGATATCATCTTCCTTGATTTCATGAAGAGTAGTCTGTCTTAAAAGACCGTGTTCTTCAAGTTTATTTCTCAGAAGTCCAAGAGCCAGCTTTCCGCCGTAAACAGGTATATTGACTTCTCTTAGAAGGTATGGAATTCCTCCAATATGGTCTTCATGTCCGTGGGTAATAAATAATCCCTTTATCTTGTCTTCGTTTTTAACTAAGTAAGTGTAATCAGGAATAACATAATCGATTCCGAGAAGCTCGTCCTCCGGAAATTTGATTCCGGCATCAATCAGGATAATTTCATCCTGGAATTGAACCGCGTAAGTGTTCTTTCCGATTTCACCTAGTCCGCCCAGGGCGAAAACGGCTGTTTGATCATTTTTAACAAATTTCATAAATTACTCAATCTCCAATACTTTAAAGTCTTCACTTTGTTTTTCATATTCCAGGAAATCTCCTTGAACAGATGCTACAAATTCAATATTATAGTTGCGGTCAGCGAGCTTTTTTCGAACGTCTCTTTCAGAATCGCCTTCCACAAAGATCGTTTTTGTTTTTTCCCTAACCGGTACCTCTGTCTTGGACTCCTGATAATATACCTTGAAAATCATTTCTATCTCTCCTTAATCCGATAAAAAACTTTTATCTAATATATAAAATAATAACATGTATTACATGTTTTTTCCTGCGGGATATGAATATTAATTCTTTTAGATGCTAATACGCTTCCGAATCTATGTAAAAAAAGTATACTGATAACCAATTTACAATAAGGAAGGAGCCCTTCGCAAGTTTGAAGGGCTCAAATTTGTCAGGCAATAGATTTTTTTCGAAGCATTTCATTCCACTGTTTTAAAAGCTTCTTTCTCAGCTTCTTTAACATAGTGGATCAACTCCTTACTTTCTATTTTAAACGATCCTTGTCCAAAGTAAAGGCAGCAAGGACGTTTTCACACGTTTTTTGTAATTAATGTGGCTTTTTTACAGCTGTCCAGCTCCACCGGGCTGCTTTTTATAGTCTGCGTTCTTCGCGGGCAAGGAGATTCCGCTTTTATTAATTATATTATATGGTAAAATAACTGAATTTATCGTGGGTAAAAATGGAAATTACCATTCTTTCCAGCAATGAAATTGACTTTTTTACTTTATGGGTTTAGTGTTTTATTACGATAAATTATGTAATAAAAGCCAGCAGAATATTGCTTGAAAGGAAGATTGTTTTATATGAAAAAGATTGTTTTCTTTGATATAGATGGGACCTTGTTGGATCACGAAAAAAATTTGCCGGATAGTACGAAAGAGGCAATTGATAAGCTGAAAAAGAATGGGACATTTGTGGCGATTGCTACCGGCCGAGCTCCTTTCATGTATGAGAACTTGCGCAGTGAGCTTGATATTGATTCATTTGTCAGCTTTAACGGACAATATGTTGTATTTGAAAACGAGCCGATATACCGTAATCCTCTAAAAACAGCTGAAATTGAAAAGCTATATCGGCATGCACAGTCAAACGGACATCCATTAGTGTTTATGAATGAGAAAACAATGAAAGCCTCAATTTCCCATCATCCATTTATAGAGGAAAGCATGGGGAGCTTAAAGTTCCCGCATCCTGAGGAAGACCGGGAGTTTTACAGCGGCAGGGAATTATATCAATCATTGCTGTTCTGTGAGGAAAAAGATGAGGAAAAGTATATTTCTTCATCTGCATATCCTGACTTTGGCTTTATCAGATGGCATCCATATTCCGTAGATGTATTGCCTGCTGGCGGGTCCAAAGCTGAAGGGATAAAGCAAATGATTAAAAGGCTTGGATTTGATTTGAAGGATGTATATGCCTTTGGAGATGGGCTCAATGATATAGAGATGCTGAATGCTGTCGGAACGGGGGTAGCAATGGGCAATGCAGAAGAAGTGGTTAAGAAAGCAGCAGACCACGTAACATCAGGAGTGGACCAGGAAGGAATCTGGAAGGGACTAAAAGAACTCCAATTAATATAGCAGAGAAAAAGCCTCCGTTTTCATAGCTGGAGGCTTTCTTTTGTAATGCTGCGAATGCTTCGGGCATTCTATCGTTCTACAGCAATGGCATTTTCGATTGGCTCAAACGGATTTTGTTTGTTTATGTGATCATAAAACATAATTCCGTTTAAATGATCAATCTCGTGCTGGAAGACAATCGCAGGCAGCCCTTTCAGCTTGAGTTTTACTTCATTGCCATCCAGGTCAATGCCCTTAACAGTAACTTTTGAATATCTGGGTACAAAACCGGGTATGGATTCATCAACAGACAGGCAGCCTTCTCCTGCAGCCAGATAAGACCGCTGCACAGAATGGCTGATGATCTTAGGGTTGAAGAATGCATAACTGAAGAGCTCGCCGTTATAGGTTACATGGACAGCAATCATCCTCTTGGAAATATTAATTTGAGGAGCAGCTAATCCAATGCCTGCCCTTAATCCATATTTAGCAGCAAGCTCAGGATTCTGGCTGTTTTTCACATATTCCATCATTTCCCTCAGGGTTTGTTTTTCTTCTGCAGATGGAGGCATGTTTACTTCCGCGGCAATTTTCCTTAATGTTGGATGGCCATCACGTATAATATCTTGCATGCTCAGCATGATTATCACTCCCGCTATGTAATAAAGAATAAAAAAATGGCTAAATTAATGGCACAAAGACCATATGGAAAAGCCGAAGGTTTGCCAGGCATTACGTTAATATTAATATATTCAGTCTATCAGAGCGGCGGAAAAAAGTTAATAAGAGAAGGCGCTTTTGGGCACCTTCTCAAGTAATTAAAACTTCCAGCAAGCGCAGCCAACTATGATTAAGAGAATGAATAATACTACAATTAACGCAAAACCTCTGCCGCAGCCGGCACCCGCTGCTGGATAACCGCATCCATAACCGTATCCGCCATATCCGTACATGAAGGATAACCTCCCTAAAGTAAGATTATCGTCCATCTTTTTGCCTTGCCACATCGGACGATTAATATAGCCTATGTTTTAAATGATGGATGGTGTAGGCCTTTGCCCAAGTCATAAAGGAAAAATGAAGTGAATAAATTTTAAATACACTTCTAAAAAGGACAAACTGTGAATTGTTGTGAAAAGTGTCAAACCAAAGAGCTATTGTCAAACAGGGCGGGTACCTTTATAGTTAAAAATGTTATAAGTAAGGAGGTTTCAACGTGTCAATTTTCAACAAAAGCAGACTGTTGCTTGTTTTTATAATCTTGGCTATCTTCCTCTCAGGCTGTATGAACAAGCCGAAACCAGAGGAAGAAGTGTATGATGTTCTGGAGAATGTAGTTAAAAAAGAAAAGGACTTTGAAAAGCAGCAGGAACCGCTAGTAAAGCTGGAGAAAAGAGAAAAGGAATTATACGATAAAATTATCAACCTGGGAATGAAGGACTTCGAGGAAATCAAGAAGCTGTCTGATGAGGCTTCCTCGATTGTGGATAAGCGGAAAAATCATATGGAGAAAGAGCAGAAAAGCATACAGGCATCCAAAAAGGAATTTGAATCATTATCTCCGATCATAGAGGATATAGAGAGTCAAAAACTGAAAGATAAAGCAAAAAAACTGCACGAAATTATGATGGACAGATATAAAATACATGACACTCTTTATGAGGACTATTCCAAAGCGCTTAAACTGGATAAAGAGCTGTATGCAATGTTTAAAAAGGAAGACCTTACTCTCGAGCAGCTTGAAAATCAAATTAACGAAATAAATGAAATGTATGAAAAGATCCTGTCTTCAAATAAGCATTTCAATGAAAAAACAAAAGAGTATAATGAAGCAAAACTGGATTTCTATAAAGAAGCAGGGCTTGAAATAAATACAAAAGAATAAGATTAATGCCGGCATATAAATGCGCGGCATTTTTTGTTTTTTTGGCTTTTAATGCGCAGGGAGACATCAGGTCATTATGATTGCGCTTACTTAATTTTATGCAGACGTCTTTATCTTAAAATAATGACAGGTGAAATTTCTTTACTATAACACGTGAAAATATAATAGTTTTTTATAATACAGATGGGGAGCAGGTGTTAATACAGTTATGGGATTTGATATAGAATTTAATTAGTATGGTAACTGTGAAAAACAAAAAGCAAGGTAATTGACGAAGGTCCTGAAGGTGTATTAAACTAAATCTCGTAAGTATTTCTGTATCAATTTTGTTGCAAAATAAACTGATACAGAATATGATAGTTAAAGATGAACAGAAAGACGTTTTTTTAAAAGTGATCTGTGGAACACTAGTTGTAAGTATGCATATGGCAGAAAAGAACGTTCTGCTATTTAGAGATGCTAATAAAAACATGCCAGGAAAAGTACTTTTTTGCTTTTTGAAAGTGTATCTAATATGGCTTCGTTTTGGGTAACCTAAATTTTGTGTATAAAAACTCTTAATTAACGTCTTTTTATGAAAGGAAAGGGTGACTGATATGGCTTCTAAAACAAAGAAGGCACAATTCGATGCGAAAAAACAGCTCGAAACAGTTGAAGAACAGTTCCAAACTCTACAAATTTTAAATGAAGAAGGCAAGGTTGTTAATGATTCAGCAATGCCTGACTTAAGCGATGAGCAGCTTCAGGAATTAATGCGCCGCATGGTTTATACCCGCATTCTTGATCAGCGTTCTATTTCACTTAACAGACAAGGCCGTTTGGGCTTCTATGCTCCTACTGCCGGACAGGAAGCTTCTCAGCTTGCATCTCATTTTGCACTGGAGAAGGAAGATTTTATTCTTCCAGGTTATCGTGATGTGCCTCAAATCATTTGGCACGGCCTTCCGTTATACCAGGCTTTCCTATGGTCCCGCGGGCACTTCGAAGGCGGAAATATCCCTGAAGGTGTAAATGTTATTTCACCTCAGATTATCATTGGAGCACAATATATTCAGACTGCAGGGGTTGCCCTTGGCATGAAAAAGCGCGGTGAAAAGAAGGTTGCCATCACTTATACTGGCGACGGCGGTGCTTCACAAGGTGACTTCTATGAAGGTATCAACTTTGCAGGAGCATTCAAAGCACCTGCTATCTTTATTGTGCAAAATAACCGTTTTGCAATTTCTACTCCTGTTGAAAAACAATCAGCAGCTAAAACAATTGCACAAAAGGCAGTGGCGGCCGGTATTCCAGGAATTCAGGTTGATGGCATGGATCCGCTTGCTGTATATGCAGCTGTTCGCGAAGCTCGTGAACGTGCGCTGAATGGTGAAGGTCCTACATTAATCGAAACGCTGACATATCGTTACGGACCGCACACAATGGCTGGAGACGATCCAACACGCTACCGTACTTCTGACCTTGATAATGAATGGGAAAAGAAAGATCCTCTTGTTCGTTTCCGCAAGTTCCTTGAAGACAAAGGAATCTGGAATGAAGATATGGAAAACGAAGTAATTGAACAAGCAAAAGAAGATATTAAAGAAGCTATTAAAAAGGCTGATGATACACCTAAGCAAAAGGTTACTGACCTTATGAACATTATGTATGAAGAAATGCCTTACAACCTAAAAGAACAGTATGAAATATACAAAGAAAAGGAGTCGAAGTAAGCCATGGCGCAAATGACAATGATTCAGGCAATTACTGATGCTCTTCGCACAGAATTGCGCAACGATCCGAATGTATTGGTATTCGGTGAAGATGTGGGCGTTAACGGCGGCGTTTTCCGTGCTACCGAAGGCCTTCAAAAAGAATTTGGCGAAGAGCGTGTATTTGATACACCGCTAGCTGAATCCGGAATCGGCGGTCTGGCTGTCGGTCTTGGTTTACAAGGCTTCCGTCCGGTACCTGAAATCCAATTCTTTGGATTCGTTTATGAAGTAATGGATTCTATTTCCGGTCAGCTGGCACGTATGCGTTACCGTTCCGGCGGAAGATATAATTCACCGGTTACGATCCGTTCACCATTCGGGGGAGGGGTACATACTCCTGAAATGCACGCTGACAGCCTTGAAGGTTTAATGGCGCAGCAGCCTGGACTAAAGGTTGTTATTCCGGCAACTCCTTATGATGCAAAGGGGCTGCTTATCTCAGCAATTCGCGATAACGATCCTGTTATCTTCCTTGAGCATATGAAATTGTATCGTTCTTTCCGCCAGGAAGTACCTGAAGAGGAATATACAATTCCGCTTGGCAAAGCAGAGGTTAAACGTGAGGGTTCAGACCTGACAATCGTAACTTACGGGGCAATGGTCCATGAGTCTTTAAAAGCGGCTGAAGAACTTGAAAAAGAAGGAAAATCTGCCGAAGTTATCGACTTGCGTACTGTCGCACCTCTCGATATTGAAACAATTATTGCTTCTGTTGAAAAGACAGGAAGAGCCATTGTTGTTCAGGAAGCACAAAAGCAAGCTGGTATTGCAGCAAGTGTAGTGGCAGAGATCAATGATCGTGCAATTCTTAGTCTGGAAGCACCAGTTCTGCGTGTAGCTGCACCAGATACGGTATTTGCTTTCCCGCAGGCTGAAACAGTTTGGCTTCCAAACTATAAAGATGTAATTGAAACAGCTAAAAAAGTACTTGAATTTTAATTGAATAACTAATGACACAAGGGGGAAAATATCCCCCTGACGTGTTTTACTAGAACGATTGAAATAATAGGAGGGTGAATTCCATTGGCATTCCAATTTAGATTGCCTGATATCGGTGAAGGTATCCATGAAGGTGAAATCGTCAAGTGGTTTGTAAAGCCGGGTGACGAAGTACAAGAAGATGACGTGCTTTGTGAGGTTCAAAATGATAAAGCGGTTGTAGAAATTCCTTCGCCAGTTAAAGGTAAAGTTGAAGAAATCCTTGTTGAAGAAGGTACAGTGGCAACTGTAGGTCAAGTTTTGATCACTTTTGATGCTCCAGGATATGAAGATCTTAAATTCAAGGGAGACCATGAAGATGAGGCTCCTAAAGAAGAAAAAACAGAAGCACAGGTACAGGCTACTGCTGAAGCTGGACAGGATGTAAAGAAAGAGGAAGCTCCTGCACAAGAGGCACCAAAAGAAGGCGTCGTTATTTCTGACACGGATGTGGATCCTAACCGCCGCATTATTGCAATGCCTTCAGTAAGAAAATACGCTCGTGATAAAGGCGTAGATATTCGCCAGGTAGCTGGAAGCGGCAAAAATGGCCGTATCCAGAAAGATGACATTGATGCATTCTTAAATGGCGGTGCTCAAGCTAATGAAGCGCCTGCTCAGGAAGCTGCACCACAAGCTGAAGCAAAAGAAACTGCACCGGCAGCTGCACAAGCGATTCCTGCTGGACAATATCCGGAAACTCGCGAGAAAATGAGCGGAATCCGTAAGGCTATTGCAAAAGCTATGGTAAACTCTAAGCATACAGCTCCACACGTTACATTAATGGATGAAATTGATGTTACGAAACTTGTTGCACATCGCAAGAAGTTTAAAGAAGTTGCAGCGAATAAAGGAATTAAGCTTACATTCCTTCCTTATGTGGTAAAAGCATTAACAAGTGCATTGCGTGAATTCCCGGCACTAAATACTTCAATTGATGATGCAGCGGGTGAAATTATCCAGAAGCACTACTATAACATTGGTATTGCGGCAGACACTGAAAAAGGTCTTCTTGTGCCAGTTGTTAAGGATGCTGACCGCAAATCTACATTTGCCATTTCAAATGAAATCAATGAATTGGCTGGTAAAGCACGTGACGGCAAGCTTGCTCCAGACGAAATGAAGGGTGCTTCTTGCACAATCACAAATATCGGTTCTGCAGGCGGACAATGGTTCACTCCTGTCATCAATCACCCTGAAGTTGCCATTCTAGGAATTGGCCGCATTGCTGAAAAGCCGGTCGTGAAAGATGGAGAAATTGTTGCTGCTCCAGTATTGGCATTATCACTAAGCTTTGACCACAGAATTATTGATGGAGCAACTGCACAAAATGCATTGAATCACATCAAGCGTTTACTGAACGATCCAGAACTATTGTTAATGGAGGCGTAATTACAAATGGTAGTAGGAGATTTCCCAATCGAAACAGATACTATAGTCATCGGTGCGGGTCCAGGGGGATATGTTGCAGCAATTCGTGCAGCACAGCTTGGACAAAAAGTTACAATCGTAGAAAAAGCTAATATGGGCGGAGTTTGCTTAAACGTTGGGTGTATCCCTTCAAAAGCTTTAATCGCAGCAGGCCACCGCTACGAAAATGCTAAGCACTCAGATGTAATGGGAATTACAGCTGAAAATGTAAAAGTTGACTTTACAAAAGTTCAAGAATTCAAATCCGGTGTAGTCAAGAAGCTTACAGGCGGAGTTGAAGGACTATTAAAGGGAAATAAAGTTGACATCGTGCGCGGTGAAGCTTACTTTGTTGATGGTAATACCCTTCGTGTAATGGATGAAAATTCAGCACAAACTTACACGTTCAAAAATGCAATTATTGCAACAGGATCCCGCCCAATTGAATTGCCGACGTTTAAATTCTCTAAACGTGTTCTTGATTCAACAGGCGCTCTTGCTCTTCAGGAAATTCCTGAGAAAATAGTCGTTATCGGCGGCGGTGTTATCGGAATCGAGCTTGGAGGAGCATATGCGAACTTTGGTTCACAAGTAACGATCCTTGAGGGTGCAGATGATATTCTAATCGGCTTTGAGAAGCAAATGACATCTCTTGTTAAACGCAACCTGAAGAAAAAAGGTGTTGAATTCATTACGAAGGCACTTGCTAAGGGTGTTGAAGAGAATGAAAATGGAGTTACCGTTAAGTTTGAAGAAAAAGGTGAAGAGAAGTCTCTTGACGCAGATTATGTATTTGTAATGGTCGGAAGACGTCCAAATACAGACGAACTTGGCTTAGAGCAAGCCGGCGTTAAGATGACTGAACGCGGTGTTATTGAAATTGATAAACAATGCCGTACGAGTGTGAGCAATATTTATGCGATTGGTGACATTGTTGCAGGTCCTCAATTAGCTCATAAAGCTTCTTACGAAGGCAAGATTGCAGCTGAGGCAATTGCAGGCCATAACGCAGAAATTGATTACTTGGCTATCCCTGCGGTTGTATTCTCTGAGCCTGAATTAGCTTCTGTAGGCTATACTGAGCAGCAGGCTAAAGAAGAAGGAATCGAAGTAACAGCAGCGAAGTTCCCATTTGCAGCTAACGGCCGTGCCCTTGCACTTGATTCCACTGACGGATTCTTAAAGCTTGTGACACGCAAAGAGGATGGACTTGTAATTGGTGCGCAAATCGCCGGTGCTAGTGCATCAGATATGATTGCAGAGCTTGGATTGGCTATTGAAGCAGGCATGACTGCAGAAGATCTTGCGATGACTATTCACGCACATCCTACATTGGGTGAAATCACAATGGAAGCAGCAGAAGTTGCTATTGGAAGCCCAATACACATTGTAAAATAATAATATAAAAAAATCCTTCCCTGCCAGGGAAGGATTTTTTTATGGATGATTACGGTTTTTCGATCTTTTTATCCATGGCTTTGGCGAGCGGATAAATGATCTTATCTTTAGATACAGTGCCTTTTATTTCTACTAAAACTTTGTCCTGATACACCAGCAGCATGGCAGGACAGTTTTCTACCTCATAATTGCTTAAGTGACTCGCTTCAGCTGCTGTTATCACTTTCATATCTTTAATTAGTTCAGGATAGCTTCTCTTTAATTCGATGATGGCATCATAATAGGAGATTTCCTGCTCATATTGTTTTTTATCAGTAAAAAAAATAAGCTGTTTAACATTGTCGTCTATCTTCAGCTCTTCTTTTACTTCCTTATGATTGCATGAAGAGGTCACAAACAAGAGTGCAGTAATAAATAACAATGGCAGACCTTTCATCCTTTTGCCCTCACTTTATAATAAATTCCACCTTTTTACATAAGACTGCAAAACAGTATAGAAGTCATTGAAATTTTCCATCCTTTTGACAGAAGGTGAGCAATTCATAATAATTATGAGTATTTTATCATATGGAAAATGGAAATATTAGCTTGTCATTCAAATGTTACAGAAATGAAAAATAAGAATATCCTTTTCAACATATATTACAAACACAAGTGTTTCTTCTATTATAAAAACGGGTAAGGATTAAAAAATTTGGTGGTGGAGTGTATGAAGATTTATACAGCTCTTTTGTTGCAGATGTTAATCTGGAGTGGATATACTTTCATTGAGTGGCTGTCAAAATATGATCAGCTCGTATATAAAGTTATTATGTTTTTTGTTTTCTTCTATTTGGCAATCAATATTGGGAATTGGGTTATTAAGTCAGCAAAGAAAACATTTATGGTCACTGTTATGAGCCTAAGCTTATATGCTTCTTTTCATTTAGCGATGTCATACATTACACATTGGTAATTGGCAATGTGACAAGCAGAAAAATCGGCACCCATTTTCAGGTGCCGATTTTTTTAGTCTTTATCATCTCTTTTTTTGATATGGTTTCTTCTTTAAACGATTTAGCCAGCGATAGCACGATTAAAAGCATAATGATAGTAAAAGGAAGTGCAGCTATTATAGAAGCTCTTTGCAGTGCTTCCAGCCCTCCTGTCCATAAAAGGATGGCAGCAGAAGCAGATTGGATAATGCCCCAGACAAATTTCACTTTGCCCGGAGGGTTCAAGCTTCCGTTTGTCGTCTGCATCCCAAGAACAAAGGTAGCTGAATCTGCAGAAGTTATAAAGAATGTACTGATCAAGAATATAGCCAATAAGCTTAGAACAGTGCTGAAAGGGAAGTTATCAAACACAGCGAACAGTGCAACTTCCATTCCCTGCTGGTCGATTGTTTCCATAATAGGCTTTGCCTCAAAGAATTCAAGGTATATGCCTGTTCCTCCAAAAACTGAGAACCAAAGCGCTCCAAATAAGGTAGGAACAGCAAGCACGCCGATGACGAATTCTCTTATTGTCCTTCCGCGTGATATTCTGGCTATGAATGTGCCGACAAATGGCGCCCAGGCAATCCACCATGCCCAATAAAAAATGGTCCAATCCTGAAACCATGTCAGCTCCTGATCAAATGGACTAAGCCTGAAACTCATGGAAGGAAGATTTTGAAGATAAGAGCCAATCGTCGTTGTAAACAGATCCATAATAAAGTTTGTAGGCCCAACAAACAGCAGAAATAGCAGTAACGAGATAGCTAATATAATATTTAAATTACTTAAGTATTTTATTCCTTTGTTTAAACCGGTTTGTGCTGAAACCATAAACAAGATTGTCACAACCAAAATAATAACCAATTGAGTGGTGAAATTATTGCCGATGCTGTCAAATGTTTCAGAAAGTCCGCCAGAAATTTGAATGGCTCCGAGACCTAATGATGTTGCAACACCAAAAACAGTAGCAAAGACGGCTATAAAATCAATTAATACTCCAATTGGACCATCCACTTTGCTCCCCAAAATTGGCCTTAAAATGGAACTGATAACTCCCGGTGCGCCTTTCCTGAACTGGAAATAAGCAAGTGCAAGCCCAATAACTGTATAAATAGCCCATGGATGAAGCCCCCAGTGGAAGAAAGAGTACCTCATGGCAGCTCTTGCTGCTTCTGGTGTCTGCCCGTCTAGGAAAGGTGGCGCAAAGTAGTGATACATTGGCTCCGAAACTCCCCAAAAAACCAGGCCAATTCCCATCCCTGCACTGAAAAGCATGGCAAACCAGCTTAAGTAGCTATATTCGGGCCTGTCTGCATCCTTTCCCAGACGAATATTTCCATACTTGCTGAATGCTAATAGGATTGAAAAAATTAAAAAGATAGAAGCTGATAAAAGGTAAAACCACCCGAACTTTTCCAATATGAATCCCTGAACAGATGCTGTAACAGAATCCAGGTTGCCTTTTGGCAGTATGGTCTTCGGTACTAATCCCCATATAATAAATATTGCTGTGAATATGACTGAAACCGTAAAAACGGGTGTCAGTTTCTTCATCAAATCCCTCCAGTCTCAATAAAATAAACCTAAATAAAATACTTCTGTAAAACTTCCAATCCTAAAAAGGCAGGCATTTAAATATCCCGCTTTCCTGATAGTGTTTGCTTGATTTTTTAAGCAATTGGAGCTCAGCAGGGGAGAGCAGCTTCCCGGAAACAGACTTTAAAGTAAAATCGAAAGGATGTAGATATCCAATCTAATTTCTAAAGTTTACTTTTAATGTTCAAAACGAGACTGTTTCGGGTAAAATCAGTAGGTAATAGAAAGATTTCCTAAGGGGAACTACTTTTTTAATAAGGCCATGTAACATACTAACACTTATGAAAGGGAGTTTAAAGAAATATGCATTAAGGAGGTAACAATGAAAAAAGCTATATTTTTTATTTGTATTATTTTCGTTATAAACCTGACAGCATGTACGGATTTTTCTGCAGATGACGATAAGCCATCAGAATTTGAAAAAGAAGAAGAAAATAACTTGGCTGATCATTCTAATGTTCCCGCAGCTAAAACAGAAAAAACACAAGCTGATGCCGGTGAAAAGCCGAAGGAAGAAGCGGTATCCCTGCCAGAACCGCAATACAAGATAAATGAAAATAATTGGTCAATAGAACCAATCAATAAGGCCAATTCAAAAGTTGTATTACTGACCATTGACGATGCTCCTGATAAAAATGCATTGGAAATGGCCAGAATTTTAAAGAAACTCTCAGCACCTGCAATCTTTTTTGTTAATGGGCATTTCATAGATACCCCGGAAGAAGCAAAAGTTTTGAAGGAAATTCATGAACTTGGCTTTGCTATTGGCAATCACACAAATAGCCACCTAAACCTGAAAAGCTTACCTGAAGAGCAGCAATATAAAGAGATTGTTGACCTTAATGATCGAGTTGAGGAGATTATTGGAGAGAGGCCAAAATTCTTCCGGGCACCATTCGGGTCTATTACAGACTACAGCAGGAAAATTGCTGAAGATGAAAACATGGTGCTTATGAATTGGACATACGGATATGACTGGGAGAAGGAATATCAATCAAAAGAAGCTTTAGCAGATATAATGGTTAATTCACCCTATTTATCGAAAGGAGCAAACTTATTGATGCATGATAGGGAATGGACAAAAGAAGCCTTAGAGGATATTGTGAAGGGGCTTAGGAATAAAGGATTTACACCAGTTGACCCAGTTCTGATCAGCACGGAAACAAAATGAGAACAGCCGCTGCTGTTCTCATTTTTTAAGAAATCAATTATTTTCTTTTATAAAAATACATGATTCTTCCATTAAAAAGATGCAATTCACCTTGAAGTTTTTTAGCGAGGAATTTGCAAAATTCATTTGCTTTGCCTTTATCTCCGAATGTTGCACCTTCCGGCAATGTAACTTGTATGTAAGTCTGCTCACGTTCAGAACCGTCTTCATCCTTCACTTTTTCTTTGTCAATGCCAAGCAATATAGCGTTATATCGGTCATGTTGAGAATGCAGGTAAAACCAGGTTCCTTTTGCTTCAGGCTTCTCTTTTATCTCATAAGGAAAAGCGGCATCATCATATTCCCATTTAATCTGACTGCCTGTTTTTCCAGTAATATCCCTATAATATAAAAAAAGTTCTTTGAGCTCTTCTGTTGAAATCTTTTCCTTAGCTGATGAAGGAACCAGCTTGATAAATGAATTAGCTGCCAACTTCTTTCCCCCCATTATCCCAATAATTATGGTAATGAACATCCTCTTCCATTCTAGCATTAGATAAAATCTTATGACAACTTAAAATAGTAAGGTAAATTTATATTACTTGTCAAAGAGCCTATAATGAATTATAATAATATTCTAAATATTATTATAAATAAGGAGGAATCTTATGGATTTTTTTGAGAAGCTCTATGATGAGCATGAAAACGTGAATGTACGTTTTGTTGGCTTTACAACGGAGTCAACACGTTATGATTTTGGAATCGTATATACAAACCTCTTCTTTTCCAAGCCTCTGGTTATTTGTATGCAGACAGGCCGCTCAACTCTCCTCGACCCTAAAGATCTCGAAGACATCGAATACTTGCAAAAGGCATTCAAGCTTGATTTATACGAACAGGCTGCAGATTTAAGCGAATTTTTCTTAGAAGCAATCCCAGGTGCCCGTTTTGAAGAACAATACGACTAAAATAATATACAAAAACAGGCCATAATTGGTCTGTTTTTGTATATTATGACATACTATTAATGAAGAGTTTCAGTGATTATAAGGAGAATGCCAAAATAAAACAATGATTATGTTATACAATTAGGCTTGATAAATTAATAATGTTATATTATTATAGATTTAAAGATAAAGCGCTTTCAAACAAAACTCATTGAAAAGGAGAATGAAAAGATGGGTACAATCGTATGCCAGGCTTGCAATTCAACTATTGATCACTTTGAGGATGAAAAAGTAACCGTATTATATTCAAAAAAATGCAATTGCTGTGACGGAGAAAAAACAGAGAAGACAAACAAATAGCCATTAACCATAAAAAGAGCCTTTCCTAAATGGAAGGCTCTTTTGCATATTATCTGATGGCTTTATGCTCTTCAATAACGCGAAGATACTTGAAATCATAATCCTCTGGTCCCTGAACCGGCAGTCCAGCTTCCATGTTCGTTTTAATATAACGGAGGTTTTCCCCGGTTATGATTTCTCCCGGAATAAAAATAGGTATCCCAGGCGGATAAACCATAATAAACTCAGCAATTATTCTCCCCTCAGACTCGTCAAATGGAACAAGCTCTGTATCAGCATAAAATGCATCACGAGGTGTAAGCGATAAAACGGGAATATCAGGGAGAAGCACTTGAGTTTCAAGCTTTTCAGTATTCCCTTTGCGCTCACTGGCGAGTTCGGCAAGAGCAGAAACTAAAATATCGGCTTCCCGTTCGGAGTCACCAGGGGTAACAATGCAAAGGATATTATATAAATCAGACATCTCTACTTCAATATTATGATGTTCCCGAAGCCAATTCTCCACATCGAAACCATTCATGCCAAGCTCTTTGACTGAAATAATCAATTTGGTCGGATCGTAGTCATGCGCAGCTTTGGTTGCCAGTATTTCTTCACCGACACAATAGAGCCGGTCAATCTCATTGATGCGGCGGCGAATGGATTGGGCCAAATCAATTGTCTTTTGAATGAGTTCCTTTCCCTCTGTAGCCAGACGTTTCCTGGCAACATCCAGGGAGGCAAGCAATAAATAGGAAGTGGAAGTTGTTGTCAGCATGCTTAAAATGGATTGAACCCTTTTGGCCGAAACAAGATTTCCTTTCATATTTAAAATTGAACTTTGCGTCATGGACCCGCCCAGTTTGTGGACAGATGTTGCGGCTAAATCAGCACCTGCCTGCATGGCGGATAAGGGCAGCTCATCATGGAAATGAATATGCACACCATGGGCTTCATCCACAAGTACAGGCACATTATATGAATGTGCTATTTCGACGATTTTCTTCAAATCTGCCGAAACACCGAAATAAGTAGGGTTAATCACTAATACCCCTTTTGCGTCCGGATGAAGTTCAAGGGCTTTCGATACTGATTCAGTTGTAATCCCATGAGATATGCCCAGGTTTTCATCAATTTCAGGATGTATAAAGATAGGAGTTGCGCCTGAAAAAACAATGGCAGACATGACAGATTTATGAACATTTCTTGGAACAATAATTTTATCCCCGGGACCGCAGACAGCCATAACCATGGTCATGATGGCTCCGCTTGTTCCTTGAACGGAAAAAAATGTTTTGTCCGCTCCAAAAGCCTCAGCTGCAAGATCCTGGGCTTCTTTAATAATGCCTTTTGGCTGATGGAGATCATCAAGCGGGCCAATATTGATCAAATCAATGGCAAGTGCATTATCTCCAATATATTCCCTGAATTCCGGATCAATCCCCGCTCCTTTTTTATGGCCGGGTATGTGAAACTGTACGGGATCCTTCTTTGCGTGTGCAAGCAAACCGCTGAATAACGGTGTTTTGTATTGAGACAACTTATTCCCACACCTCTTTAATAATAATATTTCAGAAAGCTCAAGCTGATTTAAAACATTTGCATTATAGCATTATTCAATCCCTTTGCATAGAAAGTTCTATTGTTTTTCCATTCTGTTAAAGCGTGTCGTTTCCGGACATTCGCCTCCACAATTCAGTTTTCCGTTTAGTTTTAGAAGTTAACAGGAATTTAAACCATATAAATCGAAATAAAACGTTATAAAGAAAATGGAGGGTCCATAAATGAACTGGAATACACGTGTGACAGAATTACTGAAAATTAGATATCCAATTATACAGGGCGGCCTTGCCCATCTTGCCTATTCAGATCTGGCTGCCGCTGTTTCGAATGCAGGAGGTTTAGGGCAGGTTACCGCAATGTCTCTCAGCAGCCCGGAAAAATTAAGGGACGAGATTCAAAAGGTTAAGAAATTGACAGATAAGCCATTCGGGGTTAATTTTGCTATTGGCCAGCATGGAAGGCCATTCTCTGATTATCTGGATATAGCCATTGAAGAAGAAGTTCCCGTTATTTCTATGACAGGAGGAAATCCTGCACCTATTTTTGATCAATTAAAGGGTGTAAATGTTAAGAAGCTTGTTCTTGTGGCAGCAAAAAGGCAGGCAGTAAAGGCGGAAGAGCTTGGTGCTGACGCAGTGATGGTTGTAGGGCAGGAAGGCGGAGGGCATTTAGGCAGGGATGATATTGGAACCTTCATACTCGTTCCTCAGGTGGCTGATGCTGTTTCCATACCTGTAATTGCCTCAGGAGGAATAGGAGACGGCAGGGGGCTGATGGCAGCATTAAGTCTTGGAGCAGAGGGGATTGAAATGGGGACAAGATTTGTTGCAACAAAGGAATGCGTCCATGCATCTGAATTATATAAAAACCGCTTAGTCGAAGGAACAGAAAATGACACAGTTGTCATTAAAAGAACTATAGGTGCACCTGCAAGGGTGATTGCGAATCCATGGTCGGATAAGATACTGGAAATCGAAAAACAAAACGGCGGCTATGAGCAGTTAAAAGATTACATTAGCGGGAATGCTAATAAGAAATATATATATGAAGGGAAAGATCAGGAAGGGTTTGCATGGGCTGGACAAGTTATGGGATTAATTAAGGATATCCCCTCCGTGGAAGAACTATTCGAGCGGATTATAGCGGAAGGTGAAACTATCAGGGCGAAATGGACTAATTAATGATAAAATGCATCATGAATATCATAAATGAGGTGAAAGGCAATGGAATATCAGTACCCGATCGACCAGGATTGGTCAACAGAAGAAATAGTGGATGTTATAAAATATTTTGAAAGCATTGAAATGGCATACGAAAAAGGAATTGAGCGGGAACAATTCATGAATGCATATAGACGCTTCAAGGAAATCGTTCCTGGGAAAGCTCAGGAGAAAAACATCTGCGATGACTTTGAAGAACAAAGCGGCTATTCCTCCTACAGGACAGTAAAATTGGCTAAAGAACGTTCAGCCGGGGACAAATTAAAAATGGAGAAATAGATTTGAAAAAAAACAAAACCTTCAACTTGCTGAAGGTTTTGTTTTTTTACTGCCAAATCCACGTTCTGAAAACATGTTTATGCCAATTTGTATAGGGGTAATAAATTTCTAAATACAGATTCAGCTTTTTCAATAAACTGATCAGGTGACATGCGAACGGCATCTTCCCGAGAAATATGATAGCCGCAAAGAATTTCCGCTTTCTTTACATTTTGCAGACGCTGAAACATGGATCTCAATTCTTCCTTGTCCATTTGCTCATGCAAAACAGCATCTGGTTTTGTGTGGTCGCCGGACCAGACATAATTGTTGGGTATTTCTTTATAAATTTTGTCCAGGCTGTTCTCAAACACCTTGCCTGCACCCATTTTATCTGGTGCTTCATAGATGATGGCAAACCAGATAAATACATGCGTTTCCCATAATCCGATCTGGAAATGCGGAAGCATTTTATACCCTCTCGCATTGCTTGCAAATGCGACCCATGTATCATTTGGCGGATTCTTTGTTCTTCTCGCATGTTTGGCAACATGAGGGAACATTTCATCTCCTGACAGGTTTGAGAGGGATGGTGCAAAATAGCGGCCCAATTCTTCTAATTTAGGCCTAATAACAGATTTTAACCTGTCCATTCTTTCATCCAATCCATCTATTTTAAAGACATCAAAATCATCGTTTGTAAAACCGGAAAAAGACATATGCTGACCTCCTGTATGCTTTGTCAAATATTGTAGCATAACCGGGAACAATCCAAAAATTTAAAGCCCTATAGAATTGGCGAAATAAAGTTTTAGGTTATCGCACAAATTAGTTGCAACCGAGAATTGTCCTTCATATGATAAAAGTAAAAATAATCAGAAAATTAAACACTTTTGGAAGGGGTGTACTGTCTAATGAAACAACTAATGAATACAGTGAAAAAGAAAAATGGTGATAGGGAAAGGACAGCGGTTTTAAGGCTGGAAATGGACTATGAGCTTGCTACTTTATTTGATGCCATGTCAGAAAAGAATGAAGACCTTCAAAAACAATCTAAACTAAAGCTGGAAAAAATCAGGCAGGAACTTCTTAGATTAAAAGCACTTTAAGTTGAATTGTCGATAAAGGAGAAAAGGCAGAAAAAATGCAAATAAGACGAAAAAATTAGAAACGAACTCCATGACGCTATGAGGAGTTCGTTTATTATTTTTAATCAACAAATCACGGCTGGTTTTCGGCAAATAATTATTTACCCGGAAATGATACCCCCTATCATTGGAGAGTATATAACTTGAAGAACCTTGCTAATTCATTTAAGCTAGAAATATTTTAATGCTATCACATGCGGAGGGCTGACCCATGACAAATTGGAGTGAGATTCATACATATGCCAAAGCCTTGATTAAAGAGGCGGGCGGGAATATTAAAAATTCGTTCAGCAAAACTCTGACCATAACCACCAAGTCAAATGCGAATGATTTAGTGACAGATATAGACCAGGAAACAGAACAATTCTTCATAAAGAAAATAAATGAAAAATACCCTGAGCACCGGATACTCGGTGAAGAAGGTTTTGGTGATAAGCTAAATGACCTGGATGGAATCGTCTGGATTATTGATCCGATTGACGGAACAATGAACTTTGTCCATCAGCAGAGAAACTTTGCCATTTCAGTCGGCATCTATGAAGATGGAAAAGGCAAAATCGGATTAATATATGATGTAGTTCATGACGAGTTATATCATTGCATGAAGGGGCATGGTGTATTCATGAATGATTTGGAACTTCCTCCCTTAAAGGAAACGGATGTGTCAAAAGCGATTATTGGATTGAATGCCACATGGGTTACCGAAAATAGAAGGATTGATCCATCACTGCTGGCACCACTTGTACGAAATGCAAGGGGGACACGGTCCTACGGTTCAGCAGCAATGGAAATGGCATATATAGCATCCGGGAGAGTTGATGCTTACATAACCATGCGTCTGGCTCCATGGGATTTCGCTGCTGGAGTGATTATGATTGAAGAATTGGGAGGAATTGCTACAACCGTTAAAGGTGAGGAGCTGAACTACCTTGAAAACAATTCTGTTTTTGTCTCTAAGCCAGGGCTGCATCAGCAAATTATGAAAGAATACTTAAAAAATGGCAATTGGTAACATATCAAGCAGCAAGTTTACAGAGGAAGACCTGCCCTTTTTTATAGAAGTCATTAAGGATAGCACGGACTGGGAAGAAGAAGAAAAATGCGGGAATGACCTGTGCAATTATATGGCCAGGCATCATGAATTAAATGGTGAGTGGAGAATTTGGCGAATTAACAGAGAACGAACAGCCGTCACTTTCCATGTGAATTTATCCCCTTCTAACCGGAAGCCGTGGCTCGGTACGATCCTGGTTAAAAAAGAAATGCGAAGAAAAGGAATCGGAACAGCGGTTATCGAACTGTTGGCCGCTGAATTAAAGAAAAAAGGCGAAAAGTCTTTCTTTGCTGGTGTTCCTGAAAATCGGAACAATTGGATTTGCTTTTTATCTGATGCCGGATTTGAGCAGTTTAAGTCGGAGGCTTCCGACGATGGCCGGGAATTTTTAATAATGGTCTGTCCATTAATATGAAAAAAGGCTGCAGCCAACCGCTGCAGCTTTTCATTATAACAAACCTTCTTCTCTCATTTTCTTCTTAGTCTTAAAACCATATCCCATCACAAATACTAAAGCGATGATGGACAAGATAATCCCTAAAATGCTTCTTTCAGCAACCGCAACGCCAATACCCATCATGCATATAGCTGCTCCTATAGCAAAGGCTAATAAAGGCCACTTGATATTCTTCATAATTTCACTCCCAAGAGGATTAATTTAGTTAAATACTGGTGAAAAATATGTAGAGAATATACTGCCCGGCAGTATAATTTTTCAGAAATATATCCTTCTCAACATTATTTTACACAAAAAGTTTTTAGGTTTCTATAGTAATTGTGATATAATGTATCAGTTGTGAAAAATGTTGAAAAATGAATTTGATTCAGTTTTGATAAATAGGAGGAAATCTTTTGAAATTAAGAGAAGATATTCGAAATATTGCGATTATAGCCCACGTTGACCATGGAAAAACAACATTGGTTGACGAGCTTTTAAAACAGTCCGGAACTTTCCGTTCAAATGAGCACGTGGAAGAGCGTGCGATGGATTCAAACGATCTGGAAAGAGAACGCGGTATTACGATTTTAGCTAAAAACACTGCAGTTAAATATAAAGATACAAGAATCAACATTCTGGATACACCAGGACATGCCGATTTCGGCGGAGAAGTTGAACGTATCATGAAAATGGTTGACGGCGTATTATTAGTTGTCGATGCATATGAAGGATGTATGCCGCAGACGCGTTTTGTTCTTAAAAAGGCTTTGGAACAAAAACTTACGCCAATCGTTGTTGTAAATAAAATTGACAAACCATCTGCCCGTCCAACAGAAGTTGTTGACGAGGTAATCGATTTGTTCATTGAACTTGGTGCAGATGAAGATCAGCTTGAATTCCCGGTTATTTATGCATCCGCTATTTCAGGAACTTCAAGTGTTACCCCTGACAAGCAGGATGATGACATGCATTCTCTTTATGAAGCAATCATTGAACATATTCCTGGACCTGCTGATAACCGTGAAGAGCCGCTTCAATTCCAGGTAGCACTTCTTGATTACAATGATTATGTGGGGAGAATTGGAATTGGCCGGGTATTCCGGGGAACAATCAAGGTCGGACAGCAGGTTGCTTTAATGAAACTTGATGGCTCTGTTAAGCAATTCCGGGTTACAAAGATCTTTGGTTTCTTCGGACTTAAGCGTGAAGAGATCCAGGAAGCTTATCCTGGAGACCTTATTGCCGTTTCCGGAATGGAAGACATTAACGTCGGGGAAACTGTTTGCCCTGTCGAGCATCAGGAAGCACTTCCTGTTCTAAGGATAGATGAACCAACCCTGCAAATGACTTTCCTTGTTAACAACAGTCCATTCGCGGGAAGAGAAGGCAAATATATTACTTCAAGAAAAGTTGAAGAAAGACTTCGTGCACAGCTTGAGACGGACGTAAGTCTCCGTGTTGAAAATACAGATTCACCTGACGCCTGGGTAGTATCCGGACGTGGAGAATTGCATTTATCGATCCTTATTGAAAATATGCGCCGTGAAGGTTTTGAACTGCAGGTTTCTAAGCCGGAAGTAATTATTAGAGAAATTGACGGTGTTCGCTGTGAACCGGTAGAACGTGTTCAAATCGATGTGCCGGAAGATAATACTGGATCGATTATTGAATCTATGGGTACCCGTAAAGGTGAAATGCTTGATATGGTCAATAACGGCAATGGTCAAGTAAGACTGACATTCAATGTCCCTGCCCGCGGACTGATCGGCTACTCCACCGAATTTATGACGCTAACCCGCGGCTATGGTATTATCAATCACACATTTGACAGCTACCAGCCAGAAATTAAAGGTCAAATTGGCGGACGCAGCAAAGGTGTCCTGGTGTCTATGGAAAGCGGCAAGTCATCCACATACGGAATTATGCAAGTTGAGGACCGGGGAACAATTTTCGTTGAGCCGGGTACTGAAATTTATGAAGGCATGATTGTGGGAGAGCATACTCGTGAAAATGATCTTACTGTAAACATCACTAAAGTGAAGCATGCGACAAACATCCGTTCTGCTAATAAGGATCAGACGAATGTAATTAAAAAGCCGCGTATCATGACACTTGAAGAAGCTCTGGAATACTTGAATGATGATGAGCTGCTTGAAGTAACACCTGAGTCAATCAGACTGAGAAAGAAACTTCTTGATAAGAACGAAAGAGAAAGAATGGCCAAGAAGAAGAAATACGCTGAAACTAACTAAGACTTAAGAAGGGGGAGGAGATAAGGATATGGATGTATCACAGCGCCTGTCTTTTTTTGCTGCTTTGTTCAAAGTCGATGAGAATCCCACAACTGGAATGTGGCTTCTTTATATAACAATTGTTCTGCTGTCAATATTGGTATTTAAATTAGGATTTGCCAAGAAACTCCCAATTTTAAAATCAGCTATGATATACACTTTCTTGATTTTAGGCTGTACGATGCTGACATTTCTTGGAGTATTCCTTCCTGTAGCAGAAGGTCTTGTTGTGGCTGCATTAATCTTGATCATTTACAAAATCCGCCTTAACCAGGAAAAGAAGGAACAGGCAAAGGCGGAATAACAGGGAGATGCTGAGATGAAGTCTTTGCAGGATTCACTGTATAACTGGCTGACGATAAAAATTGTCTGTGAGGATCGTCCGGATGATACAGCAGCAGCAGACACAGAAAGAATGTTCTTTGAGATTCTTTCGGAAGAGCATAATATTTCCGATATTCACTTTGAAAAAGATGATTTGATGTATTATGTGCATTACACAAAGGGTGAAGAACGGAATAAGAGCCGTTTTCCCTGTGAATTGATAGAAGTAATGCTTAAACAGATTCAAAGTGAACCTGAAAAATATGTAAATTATCCGGAGGATTAAAAGAAGCCGCCCAGACAAAATGTTTGGGGCGGCTTTTTTGCTGTTCATGGAATGGTGTGCAGTTCACCATTCTTCCTCCTGGACTTTGCTCCGATATAGCTTAAAGTTTCCGGTATCAGCTCTTTTTTGTGTTTTTTCTGTAATTCTTGTTTCACATGGTCTGCACATATATGTGTGAATTGGGCGGTTGCGTAGACGTTTAGCCTGTAAGGACTCGTTTTCAATGGATTCAATTTTATCACATAGTACACATTTTACTCGCATGGGACACCTCATATTGTTTTAACTGTTGTTATTACCATTATAGTATAAGTTAAGGTCTGATTCGAATGCTTTGCGGCAAATAAATTTTTTTACGGTCATCCCGTATCGGGTTTTATGTGTTAGTTTATATTAGTATAGAAAGCGCTGCAGGTTAAATCAAACGTGTAGAAGAGATGTTATAAGTTGAAAGAAAAGCGTTATCATACTATGATGAAATTAATAAAGGAGGGAAAAGAATGGCAAATCAGGTAGAACCGAAATTAATCAAACCATTATATGACGAATTGCAAAAGGAACGTTTCGTCACACTTGCCACTATTGACTTTGAAACTGGCGGACCTAATGTTAATGCGATTTCATGGATACTGGCAAAAGATGACGAAACATTATATTTTGCAGTTGATAACCGTTCAAGAATTGTTCAAAACATAAATAGCAATAACAAAGTTGTTCTGAATATTATCGCGAATGAATCTACATACTCCATCGCAGGTGAAGCATCGGTTAAGGCTGAAAAGATGGAAGGCGTACCTTTAAAGCTCGCTCTTATGGTCATCACTGTGAAGGAAGTCCGTGATGTCATGTTTTACGGCTCTAAAATCACTGTCGAACCTCAATATGACAAAACATACGATAAAGATGCAGCAGCCCGTTTGGACAAACAGGTAATGGAGGCAATGAAAAAAGCTTAGTTCCCCAGGGAACTAAGCTTTTGTTGTTCTTACAGCCGTTTTACCGCTAAATAATAAATGCCATCGGTGGAGTCACTTTTACTTATAATAATTTGAGTGTTTTTCCTGTTTTTGTTCAAGCTGTTTTTCCTGATCATTGTTGAGTCTTTTCTTTGGATCTTCGGTTGCGTTTTTCTCATTTTCCTTTTTAGGATCAACCAGGTCGGCTGGGACTTCAGGCATTAGCCGGCCAGCGATATCTGCCAGTTCATTCATGATTCCCTGCAGGGGCTCTCCGTTTTGAATATCAGCGGCTATTTCCCGAAGCCTGGCGTTAATATCCGGATCAGCCACTACAATTGCTCTTGCACCATGAGGATCATTTTTAAGAGTTTCGGCAACTGAATATTTGATTGATCCGACCTCAGAACGGTCGAGATTTTTATTTACATCTACGCCAACTACTGCAAAGCGTCCAAGTACAACAGCTGTTGCATCATTGACATTGGGAACTCGGACAGCCAAATTGACAAGATGCCTGGAAACCTGCTGTCCAGTCTCTCTGTCAACTTCCTGTATTGTACTATTTTTAACATTTACGGAGTTGATGTTTTTCTGTTCCTGTTGATCTTGGGCTTCATTGTTGATCATGCCGCACCCTGTTAATAGTAATCCTGTCATCCATAACAGCAGCCATTTATTCATATTTGACACCTCCGGGACATCAAAATTTCCTGAAAATGAAAGCTTGAACTTTTTCAGGTTCAGGAATATTGAGGATTGTTTAATGTTATTGTGCAAAATTTCTTCTATCTTTATTCGGCATTACATATATTTTTACCAAGATAGATTTGTCCACTTCATAAGAAAGCCTTTCTTCCTAATTAATCAACATCTTTCGAAGGCTGAATAATATAAACCAACAGGATTATAATCCATCAGGAATGAAGGTGATCTTTTTCATGAAACTGCAAATCTGCAGGCAGGGGACCTTGCTTTTGTAATTTGCTTTATCAAGACACAAGAGGAGCAGGAGGCATCATATTGAGTAAAATTTACGTATTAGATACCAATGTCTTGTTGCAGGATCCTAATTCCATATTTTCATTTGAAGATAATGAAGTAGTCATTCCGGCTGTAGTCCTGGAAGAGGTTGATTCTAAGAAAAGGTATATGGATGAAATTGGGAGGAACGCAAGGCAAGTATCCCGGCTGATTGACAGCATGAGGGAGACAGGTAAGCTCCATGAGAAAATACCTCTTGAAAATGGCGGAAGCCTGCGAATTGAGTTAAATCATAGATCATTTCATGAACTTCAGGAGATCTTTGTAGAAAAAACGAATGATAATCGGATTTTGGCAGTTGCAAAAAACTTATCCTTGGAGGAAGAGACAAAAGAAAATGGACGAACGGTAATCCTGGTAAGCAAAGATGCCCTTGTCAGAGTTAAAGCGGATGCTATCGGGCTAATTTCAGAGGACTTCTTAAGTGATCGTGTAGTTGAGAATGATCATTTATATCCTGGGTTTCTGGAGGTATATATAGGTCTCGATATTATGAACCGTTTTTATGAAAAAGGAGAACTGCCGCTATCTGAAATAGCAAATCATCCTTTCTATCCGAATCAGTTTCTGGTGATGAAAGATGCGCTTGGTTCCTCATCGTCTGCACTTGGTATTGTGGACAAAAGTGGAAAGAAAGTGAAAAAACTCATTTTTGATCATGACCATATATGGGGGATCAAGCCCAGGAACGTGCAGCAGACAATGGCTCTTGAGCTGTTGCTGAGAAACGACCTGCCGCTTGTTACGCTTATCGGTAAGGCGGGGACTGGAAAAACTCTTTTGGCGCTGGCATCGGGCTTAATGCAGACAGAAGATTATGGCCAGTACAAAAAATTGCTGGTCGCCCGCCCTATTGTGCCTGTAGGCAAGGATTTGGGATTTCTTCCGGGTGAAAAAGAGGAAAAGTTAAGACCGTGGATGCAGCCGATTTTCGATAATCTGGAGTACCTGTTTAATGTCAAAAAGCCGGGTGAATTGGATGCCATATTGGCAGGTATGGGCTCGATTGAGGTGGAGGCTCTGACATATATCAGAGGCAGAAGCATACCGGATCAATTCATTATTATTGATGAAGCTCAGAACCTGACGAAGCATGAAGTAAAAACCATATTAACCAGGGTAGGGGAAGGGAGTAAAATTGTACTGATGGGAGATCCCGAGCAGATTGACCATCCCTACCTGGATGCTTATAACAACGGTCTCACCTATGTCGTGGAAAGATTTAAAGATCAGGTTATCTCAGGTCATGTCAAACTTGTTAAAGGTGAGAGATCTGGCTTGGCCCAGCTTGCTGCTGACCTGTTATAGCCTGCATGACAGAATTTGTGATTCTGGGGGTTTCATGCCGGGGGAGAGACTGCGAAGAAAAAGGGCGATGCAAATCGCCCTCTCCGGTTATTCCACTCTAAAAGCTTTCACTCTTTTTATGGGGGAATTTTGGTTGCTGCCATCCCCAAGATAGGCATGAACTGGCCCATCCTCTTTTAATGGTTTTCCATCCTTTGAGAACCCCAATATTAATTCCTCGGCTTCAGAAAGTGTCAATCTGGTTTCACCATCTTCACTTTCAATAACAACGATTTCTGCACTCTCATCCGGCTCTGCATTCATTAGGAATGGTTTAAAAGGTATACCGAATGTGCCTGTCAGGACCTTTTCTTTTTCAAATTTCTTTTCTGTTTTAAGTGTTGGAGGGAAAACTGCGCCTTCCATGATTTCTCTATCCCAATGCTTTGAGACAGCTTTAGTATATTCCTCAAGTTCATTTTTTCTGATATTTTCCTGCATAAAGTATGTTGTCAAATCCAGCCTTCGGTCATCAAATATCCAGACTCCCGGATCTAAGGTGATTTGATATTTTACGTTTCCTTTGAAAGCAATAATATTTTCCATATTGAACCTCCTGGCAGCAGCTATTATTCTAAATATATGTATGATTTAAGTATACAGATTTTTAAGGCGCTTGTCATACAGGCAATAATTGATGACATGCCTTATTCGTGCATTCTGAATTGATGCCGTAATCATTTCTCTATCGAATCCCTTATTATCCTTGCTTTTTTCCATGCTTAAGTATAAAATTTATAGATAGGATAATCGCTCGGAAATGGAGGGATTGAAAGTTGGCTTCTGACATGATTATTGATCACAAAGAAAAAGCAAATGCCCTTTTGAAGGCAGATGCTGCTAAAATATTAAAGTTAATAAAGGTGCAAATGGATAATCTAACCATGCCTCAATGCCCTCTATATGAGGAAGTTCTTGATACCCAGATGTTTGGCTTATCCAGAGAAATAGATTTTGCTGTCCGTCTTGGATTAATTGAAGAGACAGAAGGCAAGGCTATTTTAGATGAATTGGAAAGGGAGCTGTCCATGCTCCACGAAGCTTCAGTAAAAAAATAAAAATAAAAAACTCAAACATCTTCCATAGAATGTTTGAGTTTTTTTATAACCGTATTATTATAAGAATGGGTATTAGTATATCCAAAAGAAAAGAATGCTCAATATTGTATAACTTAATTTAAAAATAGTATAACATAATTATAGAATTATTTTCTTTGCTGTGTTACATTTAAATTAACTTTTCTTTTCTTCAAAGCAGGATATTCAATACTATAGTAGAATAAGTAATAAACTTAGAAGATAAGGGAAGAGGGCTGGATGTTAAAAAAAATATTAAAATCATATGATTATACCCTGATAATAGCTGTAGCCCTGTTAGCTGTTTTTGGACTCATTATGGTTTTCAGTGCAAGCATGGTAACAGCTGTGCAGATTTATGATCAGGAAAGCGACTTTTTCTACAATAAACAAAAGATGAATTTAATTATCTCAGGCATTGTTTTCGTTTTTGTCGCTCTATTTCCATACAAAGCTATGCAAAGCAACAAATTTCTTGTTCCGATGGTGTTTCTGTCGTTATTCGGCCTAATTGCGTTATTTATCTTTGGAAAAGTAGCGGGCGGAGCTATGAGCTGGTTTGAAATCGGAAAAAGAAGCCTTCAGCCTGCAGAGTTTGTCAAGCTTTCAGTCATTATATATTTGGCTGCAGTGTATGCAAAGAAGCAGCCCTATATTAATGAATTTAACAAAGGTGTTCTGCCCCCGCTTGCTTATCTGATTCTTGCCGTAATCCTGGTTGCTGTACAGCCTGATTTTGGTTCGTCCATGATTATATTGCTTGTGGCTGGAGCTGTGATCTTTACTTCAGGCATGAATTTTAAGAACATATTTAAATTGGGGCTTTTCGGTGTATTGCTGGCTGCTCCTTTTATCCTTCTATTAAAAGATAAGATATTTGCGCCTTATCGAATGGGGAGGGTAGAAGCATTTAGAGATCCCTTTGGATCGGAGTTTGGATATCAGCTTTCTAATTCCTATATTGCCCTCGGTGCAGGCGGGTTAAAAGGGCTGGGCCTTGGTGAGAGTATACAAAAACTTGGGTATCTTCCTGAAGCCCATACAGACTTCATTATGGCCGTAATTGCTGAGGAACTCGGGGCACTTGGAGTAGGTTTTGTCATTTTGCTTCTCGGGTACATTGTACTGAGGGGAATCTTTATCAGTTTAAAGTGTAAAGATGCTTTTGGCAGCTTGCTTGCTATCGGGATTTCCGCCATGATAGGAATTCAGGCGTTCATTAATCTTGCGGGAATTTCGGGTGTTATGCCGCTCACTGGTGTTACACTTCCTTTTATAAGCTATGGAGGGTCATCCCTGCTTCAGCTTTCGATTGCAATGGGAATTCTAGTGAATGTTTCTATGTTCGTCAATTATGAAAAGAAATATAAACATAAACATGAAGAGACAAATCCGGAATCCATGGACATGGCTTCCGAAAAAACATTTTCTATTCATAAATAAGCACAGATAACTTCACAGTGCTTTATTTATATATCAATCAGCAGATGCTGATTACATAATTGCTTCCATCAGGGGGATGCCAATCAAAGTTATTATGGCCGGTTAACGGAATACCCGCCCGGCCTCAACTTAGATTTGGCAGAATATTGCCAAAAAATACATAAAGACGGGGTGTTTTGTTTGAGCAGAAGAATTAACAAGGTATTAGTAGCCAACAGAGGAGAAATTGCCATTCGTGTTTTCCGCGCCTGCACAGAGCTGGATATTCGCACGGTAGCTATCTATTCGAAAGAAGATTCCGGTTCCTACCACCGCTATAAAGCGGATGAAGCTTATCTGGTAGGGGAGGGCAAAAAACCAATTGATGCCTATCTTGACATTGAAGGAATCATTGATATAGCAAAAAGCAGTGATGTTGATGCCGTTCATCCTGGCTACGGATTTCTATCTGAAAATATTGAATTCGCAAAACGGTGCGAGGAAGAAGGCATCATATTTATCGGTCCGACTTCAAAGCATCTGGATATGTTTGGAGATAAAGTTAAGGCAAGAACTCAAGCCCAGCTTGCAGAAATTCCGGTTATACCCGGCAGTGATGGTCCAGTAGAAAGCCTGGACGAAGTAATTAGCTTTGGTAAAAATCATGGCTTCCCAATTATCATTAAAGCTTCACTTGGCGGCGGCGGAAGAGGCATGCGCATCGTAAGGAACCTTGAAGAAGTAAAGGAATCCTATGAGCGTGCCAAATCAGAGGCAAAAGCAGCTTTTGGGAATGATGAGGTTTATGTTGAAAGATTTATAGAAAGACCAAAGCACATCGAAGTTCAAATCATCGGTGACCATGAAGGAAATATTGTTCACCTGTATGAAAGAGATTGTTCAGTCCAAAGGCGCCACCAGAAGGTTGTTGAAGTTGCTCCTTGCGTCTCACTCCCGGAGAGTTTGAGAGACGAGATATGCCAGGCTGCTGTCAACCTGATGAAGAATGTAGATTATTTAAATGCAGGAACTGTGGAATTCCTGGTTTCAGGTGACCAGTTTTATTTCATAGAAGTAAATCCGCGTGTGCAAGTTGAGCATACGATCACCGAAATGGTAACAGGTGTCGATATTGTACAAACGCAAATCATGGTGGCTGAAGGCTACTCGCTGCACAGCAAAGAAGTTGGTGTTCCAAAACAGGAAGATATTCATGTACATGGTTATGCCATTCAATCCCGTGTTACAACAGAGGACCCTCTAAATAATTTCATGCCCGATACTGGCAGGTTAATGGCATACAGATCAGGCGGCGGTTTCGGTGTGAGGCTCGATGCGGGAAATGGTTTTCAGGGTGCAGTAATCACTCCTTATTATGATTCGCTGCTTGTTAAACTCTCAACGCACGCAATGACATTCCAGCAGGCAGCATCAAAAATGGTGAGGAACCTTCAGGAGTTTCGTATCAGGGGTATTAAAACAAATATTCCTTTCCTTGAGAATGTTGTAAAACATGAGAAATTCTTAATCGGTGAGTATGATACATCATTTATTGATGAAACTCCTGAGCTATTCCTATTCCCGAAAAAGAAAGACCGCGGGACGAAGATGCTGAATTATATCGGGAATGTAACGGTAAATGGATTTCCGGGAATTGAAAAGAAGAAGCGTCCGGTATTTGAAGAGCCTCGAGTACCGAGATTAAAATACAGTACAGATTACCAGGATGGAACTAAGCAAATTTTAGATAATCAAGGTCCTGAAGGGCTGGTTAAATGGATAAAAGAACAAAAAGAAGTCCTGATTACGGATACTACCTTCCGTGATGCGCATCAATCTCTGCTCGCGACGCGGGTAAGAACTAATGACCTGAAGCATATAGCAGAGCCGACAGCAAAATTGCTTCCCGATATGTTTTCGTTTGAGATGTGGGGCGGTGCAACTTTTGATGTTGCTTACAGATTCCTGAAAGAAGATCCTTGGGATAGATTACTGACATTACGGGAAAAAATGCCAAATGTTTTATTCCAGATGCTTCTTCGTGCTTCGAATGCAGTCGGGTATAAAAACTACCCGGATAATGTAATAAGAGAGTTCGTAGAAAAATCGGCCTACGCAGGCATCGATGTATTCCGGATTTTCGATAGCCTTAACTGGGTTAAAGGGATGGAAGTCGCAATTGATGCTGTGCGCCAGACTGGGAAAATTGCTGAAGCCGCTATGTGCTATACAGGTGATATTCTGGATCCTGCCAGAACGAAATACAATCTTAAATACTATAAAGACTTGGCAAAGGAACTGGAAAATCAGGGAGCACATATACTGGCCATCAAAGATATGGCTGGTTTATTGAAGCCGCAATCAGCATATACTCTTATTTCTGAATTGAAAGAAACTGTTGACATTCCAATTCATCTTCATACCCATGATACAAGCGGAAATGGAATTTACACATATGCAAAGGCTATTGAAGCTGGAGTGGATATTGTGGATACGGCCCTGAGCACAATGGCAGGCTTAACATCCCAGCCAAGTGCGAACTCTCTCTATTACGCGCTGCAGGGAAATGACAGACAGCCAAAAATTGATATCCAGTCGCTCGAGCAATTATCTTACTATTGGGAAGATGTGCGCAAATATTACCAGGACTTCGAAAGCGGGATGAAAGCTCCTCATTCAGAAGTCTATCAGCATGAGATGCCTGGCGGACAATACAGTAATCTTCAGCAGCAGGCTAAAGCAGTAGGCCTGGGGGATAAGTGGGATGAAGTTAAGGACATGTATTCCCGTGTGAATCAAATGTTTGGTGATATTGTTAAAGTTACACCTTCATCCAAGGTCGTTGGTGATATGGCGTTATTTATGGTCCAGAATCAGCTGACAGAACAGGATGTTTTGAATAAAGGGAAATCACTGGATTTTCCAGACTCAGTTGTAGAGCTGTTTGAAGGCTACCTGGGACAGCCATATGGTGGATTCCCGGCTGAACTGCAAAAGGTCATATTGAAAGACAGGGAGCCAATCACAGTCCGACCGGGAGAGCTTCTTGAAGATGTAGACTTCGATGCTTTAAAAGAAAAACTCTTTAAAGAATTGGGCAGGCAGGTTACAAGCTTTGACGCAATTGCCTATGCACTTTATCCAAAAGTATTTATGGATTATATTAAGACCTGCGATCAATTTGGTGATATTTCTGTTCTTGATACCCCTACATTCCTGTATGGTCTAAGACTTGGTGAGGAAGTGGAAATTGAAATTGAAACAGGTAAAACATTAATAGTTAAATTGGTTTCGATAGGGCAGCCTCAAGCCGACGGCACAAGAATTGTGTATTTCGAGCTAAATGGCCAGCCGCGTGAAGTAAGCATAAAAGACGAAAGCATAAAAGCTACAGCCGCAGCGAAGGCAAAAGCTGATCCGCACAATGAAAGCCATATTGCAGCCAGCATGCCGGGAACTGTCATCAAGTTACTTGTAGAAAAAGGTGAAAAAGTCGAAAAAGGCGATCACTTAATGATTACAGAGGCTATGAAGATGGAAACTACTGTACAGGCACCATTCTCTGGAACTGTAAAGGATATTTTCGTCTCAAATGGTGAAGCAATTCAAACTGGAGACCTTCTGATAGAGTTGTTAAAATAAACAAAAGAGCTTCGGCATTTGCCGAAGCTCTTTTGTTTAGTGTATTTATGGAATGGAAGTAAAAGTAGGGATAGCAGATTCATCACTTTTGTCTTTTTCCTTAACTGCTGAAACAGCAAGCTCATTTTTTCTGCTTCGTGAAGACAGGAGGATAAAATAGCTTAGTACTCCAAATAAGCAGGAAATAAAGAAGGCGTGTGCAAGAGCTATATACAAGTTAAGTCTGGTTAAAACAACCAATGCTCCAGCGGCAACCTGGAGTGATACTAAGATAAATGAAATAATCCAGCCCCAGTAAATTACCTTCTGGTTCTTGTAATGTTTAATGGCCAGATAGGTAATGTAACCAATCCATATGAAAATTAATCCCGCGGCAGCCCGGTGCCCCATTTGCACCCATTCGTACATATTAGCCGGAAGTGCGGAAGATCCATTTATACAAAGCGGCCAGTCACGGCATACAAGGCTGGCATTTACATGACGCACAAGTGCGCCGGTGTAAACAACCGCATAGCTGTATAAAGAAACTCCAATAATATGTTTCCTCATTCTTTTATCGATAATAAGCTTTTCTGCCTCGAATTTTTTATCAACTTCAAAAATAAGTAAAGTCAGGAGCAGTACAGCAGCAAATGATATTAAAGATATCCCGAAATGAAGGGCGAGCACAAAATCAGATTGCCCCCAGACTACTGCGGCAGCGCCTATTAAAGCCTGCAGGATAAGGAAAAAAAGCGAAGTCAGCGCTAAAAACTTTGTCTCTCTAATATGTCCTATTTTTCTCCATGTCCAAATCGATAATATAAGAACCATAAATCCGATAGCGCCTGAAACCAGTCTATGTGCCAGTTCAATAATCAGTTCAGGAGTAATATCGGTGGGAACTAACTCGCCATTGCAAAGAGGCCACGATTTCCCGCACCCCATTCCTGATTCCGTTTTCGTTACCAGGGCACCGCCCAGCAAAACCAAAAGCATGCCGATTGATGTAAGAACAGCAAGCCATTTTAAAGATCGTTGCAAAGCCTTTCACCTTCTTTAAATATTCTAGGTTTAATATTAGTGTCATAATTGATTTACTGCGTATTTGTCCATTATCTATCTTAACAAAGATTCTATAAAAAGCCATATATGAATGTGCGTCCATTTACTTTTTCGATAGTACAGGAATAAAAAGCTTTTTACAACAGTTATAAAAATTATAAAGTTAATTACAGTAAAAAAGGTTGAAACTTATAATAGAGTTTGCTAGAAATATAAAGGGGGTATAAAATGGATGTCCCCTGTCGCGGAAAGTAAGCCAAAATACATAAAAGTGAGTATATTATTCCTTCTTAGTTTTCTGAAACAGTTTTATTATCTCAAAAATAAACCCTTTCTTTAAGTGAATTTAGACTTTGACACAAATTAGTCATAAATTATTCTAAAAAAATTCACAAAAGAGTTTTAAAGTGTGATTTAATATACAGAGAAATGGTTTAGATTCATTTAGATAGTAAACAGTTTAAATACATTATTAATGGTAGAAAACTATTAGTATGGTTATTATTCATCCAGGGTTCACCCCTCGTTTTTTATCGTGAATATGGCTTTCAGTGCATTTATACTTTATAGTAGGTGTAATGTTCGCGATAAGGAATTAAGGAGGAAAAGATATGTCTGACTCACGGGCTTTGAGTGATGCTTCTATCGAGAACAGAGAGCGAAGCCTTCAACAAGATATACCTGAGACAACAGTTTGGAAAGACTTCCTTGCTCTTATCAAAATTGGCATTGTAAATTCCAATCTGATTACAACCTTCACCGGTCTTTGGCTTGCACTGCATTTCTCAGGAAAAGGATTTTTCAATAATCTGGATCTGGTTCTTTATACAGTAATCGGCTCCTCATTGATTATTGCGGGCTCCTGCAGCTTAAATAATTATATTGACCGCGACATTGATCCATTAATGGAAAGGACAAAAGGGAGGCCAACTGTTACTGGGAAAGTGAACCCAGGCAAGGTTGCACTTTTGAGTTTTCTGCTTATTGGCCTTGGTACGGCCTTTTTAATGTTTACAACAGCAACAGCAGTTGTAATTGGATTAATTGGTGTTTTCAGCTATGTTGTCTTATATACAATGTGGTCAAAACGCAGGTTTGTTTCCAATACGATTGCAGGCAGCATTTCAGGGGCAGTTCCCCCGCTGATTGGGTGGGCCGCTGCAGATGGTAATCTTGATCCTATGGCTTGGATGCTGTTCGCTATTGTGTTTATCTGGCAACCTCCTCATTTTTATGCACTGGCAATGAGAAGGGTAGAGGAATACCGGGCTGCGGGAGTTCCGATGCTCCCAGTAGTAAAAGGATTTAAAACCACTAAATGGCATATTTATATCTGGATTGCAGCATTATTACCGCTGCCGTTTCTTATGCCATCACTTGGATTGCCATTCATAATACTTGCTGAGGTTTTAAACATCGGCTGGTTAATGACTGGGTTATATGCAAGGAAGTTTAATGATGATATTAAATGGGCTACATTAATGTTTGTATACTCCCTGCAATATCTGACCATCATGTTTGTAGCCATGGTAATTATCACACTTATTTAACTTAGTTAGGAAATTCCTTCTTTCGTTAATAACGAGAGGGGATTTATCCATATTTTTTGATCAAACAATTCAAAAAATGAAATCTTTACGAAAGAGGGGTTTGATTAAGCTATGAAAAGGCTTGCAAAGTGGCGTCTTTTTTCTCTGTTTGCAATGATGGCGCTCATTCTTTCCGCTTGCTCCGGCAAACCGTATTTATCTACGCTAAAACCTGCCGGCGAAGTGGCGCAGACACAATTTGATTTGATGGTGTTAAGTACTGTAATAATGGTAGGAGTAATTGCGGTCGTAACAGTAATCTTCTTTATTGTTGTTTTTAAATTCCGCCGCAAGGACGACAGAATTCCAAAACAAGTTGAAGGAAGCCACAAACTGGAAATCATTTGGACTGTTATTCCTATTCTTTTGCTTCTTATTCTTGCTGTACCGACAGTTTCAGCTACCTTTAAGCTTGCTGATGTAGGCCCAATGGAAAAGAAGAATGAAGAAGGTAAAACAGATGCACTTGTCGTTAATGTGCGTGCAAACTTATACTGGTGGGAATTTGAGTATCCAAACCAGGAAATTATCACTGGCCAGGAATTAGTTGTGCCAACGGATGAAAAAGTTTATTTCAATCTTATTGCTTCTGATGTTAAGCACTCCTTCTGGATTCCTGCTGTAGGCGGTAAGCTGGATACGAACACGGACAACGTGAATAAGTTCTGGCTGAAGTTTGACAGTGAAAAGGCTGCTGATGCGGACAATTACTTTTATGGAAAATGTGCTGAGCTTTGCGGTCCTTCCCATGCATTAATGGATTTCAAAGTTAAAGCGGTTCCACGTGATGAGTTCGATCAATGGGCAACTGCGATGGCAGAAGTAAAAGAACCTAAAAAGGCAGAGACAGATCTGGCTCAAGATGGTCAGGAAGTCTTCAATAACAGCTGTATCGGCTGTCATGCTGTAACTCCGGCAAACACTGCTCCTGAAGCAGCCCGTTTAGCTCCTAACTTAACAAACTTCGGTGATCGTGACCGTATTGCCGGTGTCCTTGATCATACTGAAGAAGATCTTAAGGATTGGTTAAGAGATCCGGAAACATTCAAACCTGGCAATAAAATGACAGGTACTTATGGTGAATTATCTGAAGAAGAGCTTGATGCCCTGACAGAATATTTAATGGGCTTGAAAGTTATGGAACAATAGGGGATTTTTTGAAAAGGGAGGTAAAATTGTGAGTACCTTAGCACAAAAAAAAGGTTTCGGAGCGGTTTTATGGGATTACTTAACTACAGTTGACCATAAAAAAATCGCAATCCTTTATCTTATAGCTGGCGGATTTTTCTTCTTGCTTGGCGGATTGGAAGCTATGTTCATCCGTATCCAGCTTGCAGTACCAAATAATGACTTTGTAAGTGCCGGATTGTATAATGAAATTTTAACTATGCACGGTACAACGATGATCTTCTTGGCGGCTATGCCACTGATTTTTGCTTTTATGAATGCTGTTATGCCACTTCAGATTGGTGCGCGTGACGTTGCATTCCCATTCTTGAATTCTTTAGGATTCTGGCTGTTTTTCTTTGGTGGAGTTTTCTTGAATCTGTCATGGTTCTTAGGAGGAGCTCCTGATGCCGGATGGACTTCTTATGCATCTCTATCAATTGCTTCTGAAGGGCATGGAATCGATTTCTATGCACTTGGACTGCAGATATCAGGTGCGGGTACGTTAATCGGGGGGATCAACTTCCTTGTTACCATCATTAACATGCGTGCCCCTGGTATGACATACATGCGTATGCCTATGTTCACTTGGGCTACATTTGTTACATCAGCATTGATTTTATTTGCATTCCCTGCTTTAACAGTAGGACTATTCCTGTTAATTTTCGACCGTATGTTTGGATCTAACTTCTTTGATCCTGCTATGGGCGGTAACACAATTATCTGGGAGCATTTCTTCTGGATTTTTGGACACCCTGAAGTTTACATCTTGGTATTGCCGGCTTTCGGTATTTTCTCCGAGATTTTTGCGATTTTTTCAAGAAAGCGCCTTTTCGGATACTCTTCAATGGTATTCGCAACGGTTCTTATTGGTTTCTTAGGATTCATGGTATGGGCTCACCATATGTTTACAACTGGTATGGGGCCGATTGCAAACGCGATCTTTGCTGTTGCAACAATGGCAATTGCAGTACCGACCGGTATTAAAATCTTTAACTGGCTATTTACAATGTGGGGAGGAAGCATCACTTTCACAACACCGATGCTTTGGGCTATTGCCTTTATTCCTTCATTCGTAGCCGGAGGTGTTACTGGTGTTATGCTGGCGTCTGCTGCACAGGATTACCAGTACCATGACAGCTACTTTGTAGTGGCCCACTTCCATTATGTTATTGTCGGCGGTGTTGTGTTTGCACTATTTGCGGGTGCTCACCTTTACTGGCCTAAAATGTTCGGTACAATGTTAAACGAATTCCTTGGAAAAATTACGTTCGTATTATTCTTTATTGGATTCCATTTAACATTCTTTATCCAGCATTTCCTTGGACTTTGGGGAATGCCGCGCCGTATCTTCACGTACCTTCCTGGACAGGGATTTGAAACGTCGAATATGGTAAGTACTGTTGGTGCTTTCTTCATGGCAGCTGCAGTAATCATCTTGTTAATAAATGTTGTTATTACCAGCGTTAAAAATGAAAAAGTTGGCAATGATCCTTGGGGAGACGGCCGTACTTTAGAGTGGGCCATTCCTTCACCGCCTCCATTCTATAACTTCAAGCAGCTTCCGCTGATTCGCGGCCTTGATGCATACTGGCTTGAAAAAATGGAAGGCAAAAAAGGCATGTCGCCTGCAGAGCCGCTAGGTGACATCCATATGCCAAACAACTCGTTCATTCCTTTTGTGATTTCTTTCGGACTATTTGTTGCTGCATTTGGTGCAATGTATCACGAAGAACACAGCTGGGGTATTCCAGTACTAATTGTGGGTATGCTTATTACTCTAGGCTCCATGTTTGTTCGTTCTGTCAAGGATGATCATGGATACCACATTCATAAAGAAGATTTGGAAGACAATAATGATAAGGGGGTTAAGGCATAATGGCTACTGAACAAAAAATGACTTATGAAACATGGCCTGCTTCGCCTGAAAAGCAAACCCTCGAAGCCAAGAACAAATTCTTAGGTTTCTGGTTTTTCCTTGGGGGAGAGACGGTTTTATTCGCCTCCCTATTCGCCACTTACCTTGCTTTAAAAGACAAAGTTCCTAGCAGTGACATGGCTCTTGCGAAAGACTTGTTTGAAATTCCATTGGCATTTATTATGACAATGCTGCTATTAACAAGCTCGCTCACAAGCGTATATGCTATGTATCACATGAAGAACTTCAACTTCAAAAAAATGCAGCTATGGCTTGGAATTACTGTTTTGCTTGGACTTGGATTCCTTGGTTTGGAAATTTACGAGTTCAATCACTATGTACATGAATTCCATCATAGCTTTACAAGCAGTGCCTTTGGTTCAGCCTTCTACACGTTAGTTGGATTCCATGGTGCTCACGTGGCATTCGGTTTATTATGGATCACTACTTTGATGATCCGCAACAGCAAAAGAGGATTGAACCTTTACAATGCTCCTAAGTTTTATGTAGCCAGCCTATACTGGCACTTTATCGACGTTGTTTGGGTTTTCATCTTTACAGTAGTATATTTAATGGGAATGGTGGGATAAACTGATGGCCAATCAACAACCAAACTCAGGTAACCCAAGAGTAGACATTGAATATAGACGCAAAAAAAGTGCAGAAGAGATGAGACATCAAGTTATCACATTTGCACTAATGATCTTCCTGACAATTGTTGCGTTCGTAGCAGCAGGTTATGAAGGTTTCTCCGGATGGTTTATAGTGCCGTTCATCCTGATTCTTGCTCTTGTGCAAGTAATCTTCCAATTATATTATTTCATGCATATGAGCCACAAAGGTCATGAAGCACCGTCTTTGTTCTTATACTCAGGAGCATTTGTCGGATTTATCACTATCATTACTTTCTTGACTGTTATTTGGTGGTAAGTTCAAAAAGAAAATCGGCTGTTGGCCGATTTTCTTTTTATGTAATGAAGTATTTGCAAATACCCAATTTCCGATTTATTGAGATTGCAGACTGAAGAGAGTATAATAGTACTTGTCAATATCGCTTAGTATTGGAAACGTTTAAGGCCGATTGAGCAATATTTAATGAGGTGATAGCATGTCTTTGGAAATATTCGGTTTCCGTGCACTTTGGAGTCCATATTTCTTTTTATTTGTAGCACTGATTCTTGCAGGATACTTTATGTTAACAGTAAAGTATCGTGGAAAGTTCAAAGATAGTGAGCCATTAACTAAAAGGCAGGGTGGGTATTTTACAGTCGCTATGATTGTGTTGTATGCGATCAAAGGCTCTCCGCTGGACCTGATGGGCCATTTAATGTTTTATGCCCATATGATACAGATGGCTATCCTGTATTTAGTTGTTCCTCCCCTTGTAGTCATGGGAACCCCTCAGTGGGTGTGGAGAAGAGTGATTAATCACAAAGCTATTAAACCTGTATTCAGTATTTTTACAAAGCCATTAATCGCCATTATTCTGTTTAATGGAGTATTTTCTATATACCACATACCAGATGTTTTTGACGTGGTAAAAACGGATATGATGTTTCATACTGTATATACATCTGGCCTGTTTCTTCTGGCAATCTTTATGTGGTGGCCGACTATTAATGAGCTTCCTGAAATGGAGTCACTGGACGGCTTGAAAAAGGTAGGATATATTTTTGCAAATGGTGTTTTATTGACTCCTGCATGTGCTCTGATCATTTTTGCAGATACTCCAATGTACAGCACATATTCTGATCCAAATGCATGGGCACAGGCCCTTCAGTTATGTGTTCCTTCTGCGACACTGGCAAGCCTGAATCTTAGCGGGCCGGAAATGTTCAATTCAATGTCTCTTATACACGATCAGCAGCTTGGCGGGGTCATCATGAAGATTATCCAGGAAATTGTATATGGCTTTATTCTTGCGCAAATCTTCTATGCTTGGTACAAAAAAGAACAGGAAATTACGCCTTCAGAAGAAGAAGCATTATTAAATCCGCATTTAGTAAAATAAAAAATAACTCCAGTCAGAGGCTGGAGTTTATTTTTTTGAAAAAGTAAAAAATGTATATTGCAATGATCATGATCACATGGAATGAAACAAATATTGAACATTTAAGGAACTTTTATTAAAAGCTCATACAGTTTGTTGAAAAATATAGTACACTTTAATAAAATGAACCTTGTGATAAATAATACCGTGAAGATGAATTTTAAACTGATAGTGGAGAGAGGAATAATTTATGGAATACTCATTACCTATACTCCCTACCATAAGCACGACCTTTATTGTATTAAGTGCAATAACGGTTGCGATTGGTTGGGTACAAATCAGCAAAAAAAAGCTTGAGGCTCATAAGAAAACAATGACTTTGGCTGCTGTGTTTGCTGTTATTTTCTTTATCATTTATGCCAGCAGAACTGTTTTTATTGGGAATACTGCATTTGGCGGCCCTGATGATATAAAAATTTATTATACGATTTTCTTAATTTTCCATATTACCCTGGCAACTGTTGGGGCAGTTTTAGGAATTATCTCGTTATATACGGGCTATAAAAATAAAGTGGCAGCACATAGGAAATTGGGACCGATAACCAGTGTGGTCTGGTTTTTTACTGGCATAACAGGTGTTGCAGTCTATCTGCTGCTGTATGTTTTCTACCATGGAGGAGAAACCACATCAGTTATAAAAGCAATCCTGGGTACGTAACAGGTTATGAGATGCCGCTGGCTGTTTAGCGGTATTTTTTTTATGCCCAAAAAATTATCCACTTCTTAATTAAAAGGACTTAATAAGTATATGGCGAATATTTATGAATGATATTTAATTGGGAGTGAATTTTGTGTCGGTAAGTAAATTAACAGAGAATGAATATATTGAGGCCATGAAGCTTTCCATGTATGCCTTCCAGTATAATGTGCCTGAAGCTGACATCCCGGCCAGGATGGAACGTTTAAAAAATCATGCCATTTTTGGTATCTGGGAAGGGGAAAGTTTGGCTGCCAAACTTCACATCATCCCCCTGAAAGTTCATATTAATGGCTTTGAATGGGATATGGGAGGTGTTGCTGGTGTGGCAACATATCCGGAATTCAGAAGAAGGGGGCATGTAAGCAGTCTGATCAAGCACGCTTTAGCCGAGATGAATAATAAGGATCAGCTATTTTCATTTTTGCATCCATTTGATATTTCTTTCTATCGAAAATACGGATGGGAGATATTCACTGAATATAAGAAAACGCATATTAAGAAAATAGATTTAAAAATGACGGGAAAATCTTCAGGGACCATTAAGCGATTTACTAAGAACCAGCACACATTAACCATCGAAAAGATTTATAAAGAATATATGCAGCGTTATTCAGGAGGGCTTGTAAGAGACACATACTGGTGGGAAAACTTTGTGTATTCTGATTACCAGATTGCGGTGTATTTTAACGAATCAGGTGAAGGACAGGGCTATATATTATTTAAGGTAAAAGACAATAGAATGGATATCGAAGAATTCGCAGCTTTATATCAGGAAGCCAGATTGAACTTATGGAATTTTATCTGTCAGCATGATTCGATGGTTGAGGAAGTAAAGATCATTACTTCAGTACACGATCCATTTCCTTATTACCTGAATCAGCCTAATTTAAAAATGGAGGTTTTTCCGTACTTTATGGGGAGAATCGTCAATGCTGAAAAGTGTCTCGGCCAATATTCTTTCAATGAATATAGTGAAAATGTCTTTCTGCATATTGAGGATCACCATGCACCATGGAATAATGGAAGTTACCTAATTGCTGACGAAGGTGTCAGGGTGTTTAAAGAGAAAGCAGGAAGCCAATGCACTAACCCTCCAGCACGGGGTCTTCATATGTCTATCAATGCCCTTTCAGCGATTATAATTGGCTATAAGAGGCCAATGGAGTTATATGATTTAGGTGAAATTAAAGGTCCAAGAAATGATGCAGAAATACTTGAAGGAAAAATTCCTGTGCAAAAGTCCTTTTTCTATGACTTTTTTTAAGGAAACTAAGTTGAGATGTTTGCAGGAAAGAAAAAGCGTCCAGGCGGACGCTTTTTTATTTTTTTATTAAGTTTATATTTTGAAATTCATCTTAATAAGTCCTGCTTCTTTTGCGGAATTAAAGGCAATGACCAGTAATGGGCCAATGATGAAGCCCAGTATTCCAATAAGTTTCAGGCCTAGATACATGGCTATTAGCGTAGCAAGCGGAGATAGCCCTATATGGGTGCCCATTACCTTTGGCTCAACTGTCCTCCGGATAATTAAGAGGACGGCTGCAAGAATTGCCAATTGTGTCCCCATAGCTAAATCTCCTGTCAGCAGATGAAACAATGCCCATGGGCCTAGAATGACAATGGAGCCAATAATAGGGATAAAGTCAATAACCCAAATGATTATAGACATGATCAATGCCATTTCTGGATTGATGAATAATAATCCAATCAGTGAAACGATAAAGATAATCACACTTACAAGAAATTGAGCCTTGAAAAAGCCAAACCCGACATAAGAGAGCCGTGAAGTCATAAACTTGACTTTATCTGCTGTTTTTTCTGTAAGGTGATTATACAAGCCTTTCCTTAATCGCGGAAGATCTATTAAAAACAAAAATAAGGCAATCAAATATACGATGAAACTGACAAGATAATTCGGGATGTTTGTCAGAAGTGCTTTTAAGCTATCTATATTTACGTAAGCGACAAGGTCATTCTTCGTTTTATTCAAGAAGGATTGAATCTGGTTGCTTAATTCATCAACAAGGTCTTTAGGAAGGTCTTTGGCGGCATTGGAAAAGTCCGCTTCTGCCCTGAGCCATGCTTTTGTAATTTCATTAATGTACATAGGAGCATTTTCAACAAGTTTAATGGCTTCAGTAATCACTTTTGTCGTAATAAAGTAACCTGATAAGCCAATGAAGAGGACAAATCCCAGAAAAGTAATCAGCACGGATACTCTTCGGCTTATTTTTATTCTATTTTGCAGCAGTTTCACAACTGGCTCCAGGATTAATGCAGTAATAAATGCAACAATCAGCGGAACAGAAACAGGCAAAATGAAATAAAAAAGGACAGTTATAAGAATTACAGCAATCAATATTAATAAAAAACGTTTTGTGAATATTGCAGACAAAATAAGTCCCCTTTCCCAATTTTGTTAACCATCAAAAGACCGTAACACTTTGATTATAGTATGCATTAAATATTATAAAAACAAAAAATTAAACGGTTTAAAGCTGAGAGATTATTGCCCGTATATTAAAAATCGTAAAGAAAGAAGTGAACGGTAGATGCATAACGCCCATCTTGACTTCGAGACGATTCAGGCAGCCAGTGATATAATCTCCGCAATCGTAGAATCCAGCCTGGAGGAAAGAAAAAATGTTATTCCTCTTAAGCATGAAAGATTCACTTTCTTTAAGAGAAAAGAAGAACCAATCTCCATAACTTTTAAGAACACTGAAGTATATTTGAGAATTAAGCTTAACATAGTAAATGGAAAAAATATTTTGGAGGAAACTCTCCGGATTCAGAAAGAAATCAAGGATGAGATTGTCCATTTTACAGGACTGAAGGTAAAAAGAGTGGATCTCTCAGTCCAAAAAATTATATCTGCAGGAAGCGCTCTTTCAGAAAATTAAATTTAGCGGGTCCAAAGTTGATATAAAAAAGACGCATGATGTTCATGCGTCTTTTTATGCAGAAAAAACATTCTGTAATCTTAGCAAAAATTACTCAGCAAATTGGTCAATTTCAGCTTTAATTTCACTAAGAATTTTTTCGCATTGGCTTACTAATGATTTAGGGAAGCTTTCGCCTTCGCCGTATTCTACACCGTGCGGATAGTAATGTTTGCCTAGCAGCGGGGTCATAAGCTGAATAGTTGCTCTATGGGCTCCTACATCTCCTTCAGCAGCATATCCAAATACACGAAGGTAAAAAACGCCTTCTTTTAATTCGAATTTACGGTCATATGTAACTCTTTCATAATCCCATTGCCCTTCACGGACAAGGCCGTGTGAAAGCATTACTTCATCTAAGCGGGTTAAGTCTGCTTTATTATTTTCCAGACCTGTGTTTTCAAATTTCATAATTGTCCCTCCTGAAAACAATCCATGGTTCTGATGAACGGATCCATGCATAATTTTAACAAGTTTATCTCAAATTTAATAATAGTAGAAAAAAGCGTAACTTGCAACGGATTCATGCAAGAAAACATTCATCTGTCAAAGAACGTTAGCTGAAATGCCATATTTAACGTCTGTCTGGCATATCTTGAGCAAATGGAACTGAGCAGCTGCAAAACTGTGAAAGGGGAAGCGTCAATTGCAGAAATACAAAGCCATCAGCATCTTATTTTTTCTAATATTCTTTACACCTCAGCCTGCAGGTGCTGCTGTAGATTACAGAGTTGAGCAAAAAGATACTCTTTGGGAAATTGCCCTTAGATTTCAGAAAGATCTGAAGGAAATTATTAATAGCAATCCTCAGATAGAAAATCCTGATTTAATTTTTCCAGGTGAAATGATTATCATTCCAGACCATGGAAAGAAGATAGCTCTTCCAAATATGGGTGAGAATGAAAATGAACTTATGAGACTCGCCAACGAAAAAAGAAGGGAATTAAGTCTAAAACCGTTGTCTGTAGATTTGCAGCTGAATGCTGAAGCCCAAAAAAAATCTTCGGATATGATGAAATTACAATATGTTTCACATAATTCTCCTACATATGGAAATCCTACAGAAATGTTAAGGAATCAGCAGATTTCATTTTTCACCGTTAAGGAGAATATCGGGGCGGGCTATAAAACAGCTGATGAAATCTTTGCTGCCTGGATGAATTCCTCGGTCCACCGGGAAAATATTCTTAACAAAAAGGCAACCCATATCGGTGCCGGATATTGTCAAGGAGGCCTGCACGGTCACTATTGGACCATATTCATTGTTGAAAAAAATGAAGGAGGATAAAAAATGGAAAAAATCCGCGATATTATGACAGACCAGGTTGAAAGCTGTTCACTATTGGACAATGTTTATGAAGTGGCAGTTAAGATGAAAGAATTAAACGTAGGTGCTATCCCGATTGTGGATAGTGATAAGCTCGTCGGAATGATCACCGACCGGGATATTGTTCTTCGCTGTGTGGCAGAAAAACACCCTGCTTCATCTAAAGTAGAAGATATTATGAGCAGCCATTTAGTAACTGTGTCAAGTGATACAGAGGCTCGGGAAGCAGCCCGTTTGATGGCAGAACATCAGATTCGCAGGCTTCCTGTTGTGGAAGGTGACAAGCTTGTTGGGATAGTTTCACTAGGTGACTTCGCCGTGCGTCATTTAACAGATGACCAGGCTGGAGAAGCCCTTACTGATATTTCTAAACACGAATCTGAAGCACAGCATTAAGAGGACACCACCTGGGTGTTCTTTTTTTTTGCAGCAAATGCTGTTACGGAACTTATTTATAATAGATAAACAATACACCTAATGGTATGATTAATAGTATATATGCAATAATTTTATTTAGATTCCATTTAGCAGAACGCCTGCATGTTATACTTTAAATTTCCTTAAATACAGCGAGTAAAAGAAGGGAGGTACGGTTCTCTGCGAGCACTTTTCCGAATTTTAGTATTGATTTGCATTTTTCTGGCAGCAGGCTTTTACATCGATATTGGGCGTAAAGAAAAAGGGGAAATCCTTGTCAGTCAGGAAAATACAATTAAGGATATAAATAATAAGGAAAATAAATTATCTTCCAATACAGGGTTCCCTGAAAAGGGTGTGGCCTCACTAATGGGAAAATCAGCTGGGGAGCTTAAAGAAAGTTTGGGAGAGCCGTCCAGAATAGATCCCTCTTTTTATGGATACGATTGGTGGATATATAATAAAAGCGGCGCTGAGTATATTCAGGCTGGCGTCAGCAATAATAAAGTGGTTAGTTTGTTTGCGACAGGTGAACATTCAGACATTTACCCTTTCAAAATAGGGCAGCCAATTGGTGAATTATATTCATCCGTCTTTTTTGAAACAGAATTCAGTCTTAAAGTAAAAGACAGTTCATACCGTTTCGAGTTATCTGAAGATGACCTTAATACAAGGCCGCTTGTTATGGTTGGTGAATACTATGCACAGCTTAATATAGATAGATTTACAGGGACGCTTTCCAGCGTGAGGTTAATGGATGCAGCCACTTTAATAAAGCTTCGCCCGTATGAAATGGTTTACCGTGGTGAATTATTGGAGCCCCCATTGCCTTCTCCTGCTTTTGAAGACGATGTGGAGAGAGCGAAAGAGAAGCAAATTTTCGACATTACCAATGTTATAAGAGTCAGCCATCATTTACAGCCGCTGAAATGGGATGATCCGACTGCAGCGGCAGCTTTAGCTCATAGCAAAGATATGTATGAAACAAAAGACTTTTCTCATACTTCTAAAACTTACGGCGATTTGGCGGACCGGCTTGAAGCTGCGGAGGTCTCATATGAGGAGGCCGGGGAAAACATAGCTGCAAATTATACAGATGCTCCCGCTGTTGTTGAAGGCTGGCTTAACAGCAAAGGCCATCGGGATAGTCTGCTGAAAGAAGAGTTTACCCATCTTGGAGTTGGAGTTTATAAAAAGCATTATACGCAAAATTTCATAAAAAAAGCTGATGGAGAAGCTAAAAAATGAAAAGAGCCTAAATTAAGGCTCTTTTTTACTATTAGCAATCTGAATCCGGCCAACCTGAAAATAGTCATCTTTCCAATTTCCATACAAGTGGACAGAATCACCGATCTTGACAGAAGGAATTGAAGCATTAGTCATTAAAGGAGTAATTTTTTTTATATTTGAATGCTTGAGGCTCTTTGTTTGGACGGTCAGTTCAAGAACATGTACATAGCGGCTGTAATTATAGCGCTGTCTGCTATCGCTAAGATGGACGACTTCGCCTGAAATAATGGCTTCCTCGGGGACCTCTGCAAGGCTCACCCACTTCTCATAGCCTTCCCGCATTTCCTTTTTTGTCAGCCAATAAAAATAAAGGCAAATAATTGGAATAACGATAGCGGTGACCATCTTTCCACCTGCCTTTAATTATTTACATTTTTCTTTTCAATGATAAAAAAGCTGCCTGTTGCCTGTGCAATTTTTCTTCCATCAGAACGGAGTACATCTGCAGATAATACCATGCTTTTTGTTCCCTTATGGTCAATTGTCGCTCTGCATGTTACGTATTCCCCTTTGCCGACTGCAAGATAATGAATATTCAACTGTGTCGTAACAGCGCCAAAACCTTCAGGAAGAAGCGAAGCCGCAAGTGTTCCCATGGCAGAATCAATAATTGTAGCGGTTATTCCCCCATGGAGAATTCCGAGCGGATTATTGACAATCTTACTTAAAGGAACTGTCAGTATGCATTCATCTTCAGTTATATGCCGTTCCATATGGAGCAGTCCGCCAATATAAGAGCTGTTTTGACCGGTTTGTTTTTTATGAAAACCTAAAAGCAGGGATTCTAATGCGGTTAATTCTTCGTCAGTGGCATTCCTGGTGCACTGATCAAATAATTCCATAAGATCTCTTTTCATTATTATTCACCTTTCAATATCTTTCTGCATTCATATATTACCATTAATGGCTGAATTTTTGAATTTTAATGGACCAATAAAGCAGATATAAATATTCACCTTTTTCATTCATATTCATATGGTATTATAGGCATTTGCATTAGAACGAGGTGATATTTTATGTCCAAAACGAAGCTTCATCCCTCTGTTGAAAAGTTTAAAGAGTTTGTTAAACAGAATCCCCGGATCATCAAAGAAGTCAGGGATGGTAATGCAACGTGGCAGGAATTATATGAGGATTGGTATTTGCTTGGGGAAGAAGATTCAAGGTGGGACTCTTATAGAGAAAACAAAGAAAATACACAAAAGACCGAAGAGAAAAAAAGTGACTGGATGGGCAGCATTATGGGTACCCTTAAGCAAATGGATGCGAATCAAATGCAGGGTTACATCACTAATCTCAGCCAGGCACTTTCAACTGTGCAGGGGGTTATTTCGCAATTTCAAGGCGGCGGCCAGAAACCATCGGGAGGCTCAAAGCCAAGTATGACTAAACCAAGCAGCCCTTTTACATTTAATAAGGATTAAGGGGTTAATCAGATGAGAAAAGATATCGTCGAGTATCTTGAACAAAAGCAGGATCTTAGGCAATTTATCCGTGAGCAGCCTTATTGGTATAGAAAATTGAGCAGAAATCCAAACGAAATTCAATCTCTGGAAGTGGCCGCACTGCACTATTATAAAAAAACAATTCCACATCAGGTTGAAAAATTCACGAATGGAGTGCAAATGGCCTCCATGATGATGAGCATGTTTCAGGCCATGAATTCTCAATCCAATTAGAAAGCTTTCTCGCACACGAGGAAGCTTTTTATTTGTTATAGAGTAAAAATAAGCAGCCGGGCAAACACTAACTTTATTAGAGCGTTACGGAAGACATCCTAAAGGAGTGTAAAATAATGAAAAGGCAAATATACTTTTTTATATTGCTGGTTATTTTTGTTCTTGCAGCGTGCCAGAAAGATATTCCTGAGCCCGAAACAAAAGCGGAAGCCAATCCTGCTGTGAATGCCGTTAAAGCAGAACAGCCGGTGCCGGTTTCGGGTGTGGAAAGCTCTGCCAGGGATCCCTTTTTTGTAAGGCATCAAATAAAAGGAAAAGACGTTTTTATTGAATGTATTGTGCAGGATGTGTCCTTTAGAAAGCAAAGCAGCAAAGAAAAAGGCAAAATTATCCTGTATGTAAACGGAAAGAAGAAGGATGAAATCCATTCAGCTGCTTTTATTATAAAGGGGCTTCCTTCAGGCAAACATCGAATCGGACTGGAACTTGTTAAAGGCGACAGGGCTGAAGCTTCTTTGAAAAGAGATTTTCTTGTGGTGATTCCTTAGTCTGCTTGCTTTAGCTTTAAACCGTTTCATGATAAAATAAGAAACGGAGGTGGGCTATTTTGCTTGCTACATTAGAAAGAATGGCTATTTTGGACAAAGCTGACGAACTTGCAGCGATGATTACAGAATCTGAAGAAGCGGAACATTACCGCAAAAGTTTATATAAATTAAAGAACAGCCGCGAAACTCAAAGGAAGATACAGGATTTTATCAAAATGAAAGAACTGTATGAAGAAGTTCAGCGATTTGGCAAATATCATCCAGAATATAAAAGGGTGATGATGTCTATTAGGGAGCTAAAGCGCGACATGGACATGGATATACATGTGGCGGAATTCAGAAGAGCAGAGACCGCTCTGCAAACTCTCCTGGATGAGGTAAGCATGCTGATAGGACGTTCTGTATCCGAACACATTAAAGTTCCCACCGGCAATCCTTTCTTTGAATCAAGCTGCGGAGGAGGCTGCGGTTCTGGAGGCAGCTGTGGCTGTTCTTAGACAAGAGTAAGTGCTCTGTCCACTGAGGCAGCGTTCAAAAAACCAGCTAATGCTGGTTTTTTCTTTTTAAATAAAATATGCAGTTTGAACCTTCCCATTGAAAACTGTTATTTTTCTGTGCTAGACTAAATAAAACAAACGATCGCTGAAGGGGAAAACTATATGCTTGGTCAAAGGCAAGGAATAATCGTATGGCTTTATTCTTTAAAGCAGGCAAAAATGTTAAGAAGATTTGGAAATGTACATTATGTTTCAAAACGGCTCAAATATGTAGTGCTATACTGTGATCTTGCAGATACGGAAACAATTATGGAGAAGATAAATTCATATTCTTTTGTTAAAAAAGTGGAACCATCCTATAAGCCGTTCCTCAAAACGGAATTTGAAAATTCCAAACCGGACAAGGCTAAAGAATATGATTATAAGATGGGAATATAAAAAGGCGTGAGCAAAAGCTCATGCCTTTTTCTCATTTAATGCAAAGGTGCAATAAAATGATTAAGCCTTAGAATTCCTATTAAATATTGATAATATAATTCCTTTTCATTAAAAATAGCAGAAGGCTTTACTGTCAGCTGAATAATTTCTTTATTCATTTCTTTCGCTGCATCCTCGAATAAATCATACCTTTTATTTGGCACTGACTTGGGATTTGGGATCCCTTCACGGCAAATATATAACGGCTGAAATTCTCCCGGGTCTGTCGGCTTCAATATGACTGCAAGGGATGTCATTTCTCTATTATTGATGCTCGTATGGAAAGCTGCCATGTGGGACAATCGATGCTTGTTCGCCCGTGCAATTTCAATTAATTCATAAATATCTGAGTATCCCTCGCCTATTTCTATAAAACGCTGTATCAAAATTAGAACCTCCTTAAAACTCAACGCATTCACTTATTAAATGATTTTTGTCCATCCATACTTTATCATTTTAAGCATAAAAATAGAATGGAAAAAAATCATAAAATTTATAAAAATTAATGTGACTGATGACCTTCCCTTTGGTATTGTTAGGTTAAAAGAAAAATGACTAAGAGGGCATAGCAATGTGGAAGGCATCTTTATTTATTTTTTTACTTTTGTCTGGAATTATTTCAGGTATGGTACTGTGGCAGTGGCAGACTTATTCTGATCGTGCGGTTGCCATAAACAGTTCCGAGGCGATTACACAGGAAATCATAGTCGAAACGCATCAGAAAGAACTAAAAATCACTCAAAAGTTAAACGGACTTCTGGACCGAAAAGAATATAGGCTTGATATCCCCGACACTTTATTTAAATGGAATTGCAAGACTGGAACGGGAAAAGCCTGTGATTCAGCAGACGAAAGTCCTTATACATTTTTTTCTGCTGATGATCAGATGATATTTGAGTATACTGTACCGATAAATGAAAAGAAAAAAGCATTCCTGTTAACGGATTGGTTTGTTAAAATCCCCGGAATAAAGGCTGAAGGCTTGTCCATATCAATTTCGGATTCTTTCAAAAGAGAGGGTTCCTGGGCAGCAGGGATTAGGCTTAAAGCCCAAAAGAAACTAGATCATATCGATTACTATTATTTCGAAGGTTATGGAAATGTTCCATCACTTTACTGGCAAGAGGAACCGCTTTTGAAGACAGCTATAAACAATACAGATGCATACACAACTGATATTCGGGCAGCCAGCTTGGATTTTAAGAAACTGGATGACATCGGGAATTTTCCATTTATGTCGATTATCCTTACCAATCGCTACCCTGAATATATGGATGAAAATATCCTGATTGCATCTCCACACATTAAAGTCGACCAGCTGGAAAAAAAGCTTATAGCTTTGCAGTTTCAAAGAAAATTTGCAGATGGCTTTCCTGACTGGATTATTGATGCTTTCACAGCAGGATTATTAGATTTAAAACCTGGCTCATCGGAAGGAAGACTAGTCCTGAAGGAATTGCAGGGGGAGTTGACAGAAGGTGAACTAAAGGATTTTCTTCTAAATGTATTACAGGAGGATACTCTGAATACAGAAAAGCTGGACAAACTTTTAGGCAATGCTAAGGGTCTGCACACACAATTTTTCACCATGAATATCAAAAGCAAAGCACTGCTTGTCCCTCTGTATTTTCAGGAAGAAAAAAAGCTATGGGTGTCTGGTGCTGAGAAGGCGAGCATAAATTTAGTATATAGGGATGGTCTCATTTTTCTGCCATTTACAGCCTCGATGCAGTCATTAGGATATGAAGTTAAGGTCCTTTCCGGTGAGGAAACGATGCTTGTGTCAAAAGGGAAGAACAGTTATCGGTTTTATTTGAATAAAAATGTTTTTATCTATAATGAAGAAGATTATGGATTGCTTATGAATCCATTAACTAGGCAAAACGGAACAATATGGATGGAAATCCAATGGTTTAAAGCACTTTTTGGAGTGACTGCTGAAGAAAGAGAAGGCGGGATTCACCTGACCCCCTGACAGAATTTAAAAGAATACAAAATAAAAAGCCCTGCAGTTAACTGCAGGGTCCTTCTATATCCTTTTCAGGATAGAAGGCAAAGGGAGAGGAGAAACCGGAGGAAGAACTTATGGGGAAACGTAAGTCTTCTCCGCGGTTGGCAACAACATCCTTGAATAGATGCTGTTAATTACATTATTTCCACATTCCTCAAGGATATACACTTCCTGCTATATTTTTTTCCAGCTGATGATCTCGCTTACAATTTGCCGGTTGGCCACGAATTGTAAGATATGGTAGGATAGGATAGAAAAAAACAGTTTTCCATTTCGACAGGAAAATTGAAAAATTGCAGGTTAGTGGTGATCGTATGCGAGTGGTATCGGGAACTAGAAAAGGGAAGATATTAAAAGCTGTTCCGGGCAGCTCAACCCGTCCGACTACTGATAAAGTAAAAGAAGCTATTTTTAATATAATTGGGCCCTATTTTGACGGTGGCCAGGGGCTTGATCTTTTTGCCGGCAGCGGCGGCCTTGGTATTGAAGCTTTGAGCAGAGGAGCGGACAAGGTCATTTTTGTGGATAGGGACGGAAAGGCCATTCAGACCATCCATGAAAATATACGCAATTGCGATTTTGATGAAAAGGCGGAAATATATCGAAATGATGCAGATCGTGCACTCAAGGCAATTTTAAAGAGAGATCTTGTTTTCGATTATATATTTCTCGATCCGCCATACCGCAAACAGCAGCTGCTTAAGCTTCTTAAAGTTATTGATGAGAATAACCTGCTTTCGGATCAGGGAACAATTCTATGCGAACATGGATCAGATGTGGAGCTCCCTGAAACTGTTGGAAGACTGGTTCAAAAGAAGCATGAAAATTACGGGATAATTTCTATCTCTATCTACAGCCGGGCTGAATAATACATACTTGGAAAGCTAATGGAAAATATACATAACAAGAATGTGACAGGGGGATAACAATGGGAGGCATCGCGGTTTGTCCAGGCAGCTTTGATCCAATTACTTACGGTCATCTGGATATTATTAAGAGAGCGGCAAAGGTATTTGAACAGGTTTATGTGGTTGTATTGAATAATTCTTCAAAAAACCCTCTTTTTAATGTTGAAGAAAGAATTCATCTGATAAAAGAAGTTACGAAGGATCTTAAGAATGTTAAAGTTGATTCATTTCAGGGGCTGCTGATGGATTATGCAAAATCGGTAAATGCAAGTGCTGTTATTCGAGGCCTTCGTGCAGTTTCTGATTTTGAATATGAAATGCAGATCACATCCATGAACAGAGTCTTAAATGATGAAGTGGAAACCTTTTTTATTATGACTAACAATCAATATTCGTTTTTAAGCTCAAGCATTGTGAAAGAAGTGGCAAAATATAACGGGAAAATATCAGAACTAGTTCCCGACATTGTAGAAAAAGCTCTGAAAAACAAGTTCCAATAATTAATCAGCGGGGATATCCTTGCCTGCTGATTGTATGGGGTTTAATAAAACGGGTGCCTGATAGGTACCCGTTTTGCTGTTACTTCCTTTCCAAACGCCTGGCGAGCATTAAAGTATAAATTGAAAGTGCAAGTATAGTAATAATCGGTCCGGATGAGACGAATCCATCCATTAATTTACCGAGAAACGAGTATTTTTCAAAAAGACCGACCGGAATGGCATTTGATGGCTGTTCTGTATTGTAATAGCGTTCATAAATTGGCTGCCAAAGAATGAATGCATAAAATGCAGCTGCAAAGCCATGAACAATTCTTGCGAAGAAGAAAGGCTTGAAGTTAATATCGGTTTGTGCCAGGATGCTCGCCACCTGAGCTTGCACGCTGAATCCGCTGAAAGCGAGTATGAAGCTGACAATGATGACCTGGTGCATTAATGTTGCCTGCTGAACCTGGCTTGTCATCTGGCTTCCAAGTGTTATTTCAAACAAACCTGAAATGAACGGGATGCTTAATTCTGTTGGCAGGCTGAATATTGACAATACGGCTTCTAAACCTTTAGCAAGGAATGCCGTTATTCCAATGTGAAATAGGAGCTTGTTAATAACAGAGAATAAAATGATAAATCCGCCGATCATCAGAAGTGTCTGGATGGATGACATGACTGCATCACCAAGAAGCTTGCCTATCGGGCGATTATCCTTTATTCTTGTCCGATGAAGAGCTGATAAGGCAGCCCTTAAAGATGGTTTTGACGTCCTTGCACCATGGGAAGGCTGCTTGGGCTTCTTTCCGTAGAACCTCATTAATAAACCGACGGTAATATTGCCGAGATAATGTGCCAGAGCCAATATCACCCCAAGTTTGGCGTTATTAAAAAAACCAACCGATACGGCACCGAATATAAACAAAGGATTTGAACAGTTAGTAAAGGAAACCAGGCGCTCTGCTTCTGTTTTTGAGAGCTGTCCCTCCTGCCGCAGCCTTGCGGTCAGTTTTGCCCCGGCCGGATAGCCTGAAGCCATCCCCATTGCCCAGACAAACCCGCCTACCCCAGGTACTCTGAAAAGTGGCCTCATCAAAGGTTCAAGAAGTACTCCAATAAATTTAACAACACCAAAGCCGATCAGCATTTCTGATACTATGAAGAAAGGCAGCAATGAAGGGAAGACGATTTCCCACCACATATCTAACCCCCTGATGGATGCATCAACCGATTCCTGGGGAAATGAAATTAATGAGATGGCCATTAAGGTTACAGAGAGTGCAAGAGTAACCGTTTTTAATTTGGAACGAAACACGGACAAGCCTCCCTCAAGTTGTACTGACTGTGAAATGAATTTAAACAATGGTAAAATAAAGAAGCATTTGCATCTATATTTTTCTCCGGCCTTTTCATTTATTTGAATCCGGAACAAAGGTATACGGTGATAAAGCCTGTGCTGCCAAGTCTTGTCCCCATATAACTCAATATACTCATAGAACTTTAAAATAGACCATAGAATTAGGTACAGGCATAAGTGAATTTTCAGCTGAAAATTTTTATAATATGCTTCTTTTAGAAATAAAATGAATAGAATAAACATAAGTTCGAATCGGCCAGTGGCTATAAGGGGGGAGTCTTTTGCAGCGTCCGAAAATAGGTTTGGCACTTGGTTCGGGAGGAGCTCGGGGATTCGCCCACCTGGGTGCGATCAAGGTCATGAAGGAAGCCGGCATACCGATTGATTATATTGCCGGCAGCAGCATGGGTGCCATGGTAGGCTGCTTTTATGGGGCGGGTCTGGATGTTGATCGGTTATATAAGCTTTCCAAAGCATTTAAAAGGAAGTATTATTTAGATTTTACAGTTCCTAAAATGGGTTTTGTGGCAGGGAAACGAGTAAAGGAATTGATCCGTATATTTACTCATGGAAAGAACCTCGAGGACCTCGATATTCCTGTTAATGTAGTGGCCACAGATTTAATGACTGGTGAGAAAATTGTTTTTAAAAGCGGCCCCATTTCTGATGCTGTTAGGGCAAGCATATCCATCCCGGGTATATTTGTGCCTGAAAAATTAAATGGCCGCCTTCTAGTGGACGGGGGAGTAGTGGACCGGGTTCCTGTGTCAGTCGTTAAGGAAATGGGAGCTGATATCGTCATCGCAATCGATGTTTCACATGTTAAGACAAATGCGGAAATCACCTCAATCTATGACGTAATCATGCAGAGTCTGGATATCATGCAGATGGAGCTTGTCAGTCACCGGGAAATTGCTTCTGATTTTATGATCAAACCAAGGGTGGAAATGTATAGCTCACGCGCATTTACAAATATTGAAGAAATTATCAAAATTGGCGAAGAAGAAGCAAAAAAGCATATTGACACTATTAATCATTACATAACTAAATGGAAGGAGCATCCTGATTCATGAAAAGCAAATTTTATACCCGTTCCTTCTTGATTTTGGCAGTTATCCTTGTGGCCAGTTCGTTTTATTATCTGCCTTATTATGTATCAAAGCCGGGTATGGCAAAAGAACTCGAACCGATTATTGAGGTGGAGAACGGCTATGAAGAACAAGGCAGCTTCATGCTGACTACCGTAAGAATGGGCCGGGCGAATATATATGCATATATGGCCGCCAAATTCAGCAAGTATCAGGAATTGTATCCTGTGGAAGAAATACGGGCTGAGAATGAAACAGATGAAGAGTATAATGTACGGCAGCTTCATATGATGGCAACTTCCAAACTGGCTGCTATTGAAACGGCTTATAAAAAAGCCGGCCTGCCCATTCATTATCTTTATAATGGCGTATATGTCCTTAATGTGCTGCCTGATATGCCCGCTGACGGCAAACTTCAGGCAGGTGACCGCATCTTTAAAGTGGACGGCAGGGAGTTCGAATCCTCTGACGAATTTATCAGTGCTGTCTCCAATAAACAGGAGGACAGTGAAATAACACTAACTTTTGAACGACAGGATAAAACGATGGAAACCTCGATTCCTTTAAAAACACTTGAGGAAACAGGAAAGCCTGGCGTAGGGATCACTCTTGTTGACGACAAAGAAATAGAGGTCGAACCGTCTGTGAATATTGACAGTGAAGAAATTGGCGGCCCTTCTGCCGGACTGATGTTTTCTCTTGAAATTTACAATCAGCTAATAAAAGAAGATTTGACGGGAGGCTATAAAATAGCCGGTACCGGAACAATCAATTCCGAAGGGACAGTCGGGAGAATTGGCGGGATCGAGCAAAAAATCGTAGCAGCAGACAAAGCAGGAGCAGAAATTTTCCTTGCGCCTAACGAAAATGGAGCAGAAGACTCCAATTACAGAGCAGCTGCTGCAACAGCCAGGGATATTAAGACCGATATGAAAATCGTTCCGGTGGATACGTTTGATGATGCAGTGGAATATTTAAGGAACCTGGATTAAAAAAACTTGCAGAAGCCAGCGCCAATCGAGAGATGCCGCTGGCTTTTCTTTTTTATCTGGAGCAATTAGCCTTGAAAAGGGAAGGCAGAACAGAATTTAGTCAACCATAATAGGAGGCTGGTTAAATTCCTGCTGCATAAGACTCCGGTCCTCAGCAGCCTCCATGCCCATTGCATATACCCGGGAGGCTTTAATATCCAAATGCATCTGTTGTGCAGCATTTGAGGAAATTCTTGATATCAGCGGAAGCTTTAAGTCAGACTTATGCATGTTTAAATACCTCCTGCCATTCCTGGACATCCCCAAAAGACGAAGATATTCGGCTTTTGATGCTTTATTGGGCATCTCTGTTTTTTCCGTATTTGTAAGGATATGTACACAAGCCCGCTGAAGTCTTGTCCATGTGTACCTCTTTGTTTTAATCTTTTCCATGAACTGCTGAAAGCTTTCTGCCTGAATTGCTGCTGATAAAAACCTATGCTCCAGGCCTTCTTCCATTTCATAAATGCATCTTAACTGTTCCGGCTGCAGATGAACCAGACGGAATTTTAAAAATGACCAGTATTGTTCCCATTGATTAAACGCACCATACTCTTTTTTATATTGAAGTAAACCCTGATATGTAGTTTCCGGAACATATTGGCGAATGGCTTCAATTTCTCCATTCCCGGCAAAAAGTGCTTTTCTTATGCTTGTGGCACTTGCAATAGATTCAGAAGAAAACTGTTCGTCATGATATCCTGCGCTTTTTCTTGCAACTGTAAAAAGCTGCATAGATGAATTGATCCTGCGGGCTGAATTTAAATATTGAAAGCCAAGAATGTTATTCGGTTTTGAAAGGTCAACCAATTCATTTTCAGGATTCAAATCAAGGAATGCCAAGGATGCTGCTTTTGGATAGCTGACTCCTGCACCAAGGTGTACTCTGAGCTTTTCCTGGTAGGCAGCATGATGTTTTCCGAGAAATGACAGCGTTTGGTGAAAGCTTTCCATATTGCCGGATTCACTCCCGAAGCATAAGCTGCTGCAGCCGGCTGCTTCTAGAATGGATACTGCTCCGCTTGCGAAAATATCTGCCTGCTGAACAGCAAACTGGTAGGGAAGTTCAAATACAATATCTGCACCCGCCTTTAGTGCCATTTCTGCTCGTTTCCATTTTGAAACTAACGCAGGTTCTCCCCGCTGCAGAAAGTTGCCGCTCATGACCGCAATAATGGTTTCTGCACCTGAAATATTTTTGGCCTGCTCCAAATGGAAGGCATGGCCATTATGAAAAGGATTATATTCTACAATTACACCTGTTGCTTTCATATTGACATACTCCTCGAAAAGGTTTAAAAAGATATGTATTGGAAAAAGTATTAAAAGAATAGCGGGAGCGCATTGCCAAGTAAACAAAATCTCTAAATCCCGCAAAAAAACTTTTTACTAAAGAAGCCTTCAATAGTATGATAATAGCTACATTATAGTGTAAAGAAAAAATATTGACAAATAATTATAGGAAGGCTATAATTACCTTTGTTGCCTTGGGGTGATTCGTATGAAATGGACTTTAAGTCAGTTACAAAAATATCGAAGCAAGGACTTTCCCATTGATGAAACTGTCAATGCTGATGAGGTCATGAAATTGAATCCGGAAATACGCGGTGCATCACCAATGCATGTGACTGGCCGTGCGGATATCGATTCTGCCAAAGTGACCTTTCATTTAACTATAAAGGGTCATTTAATATTGCCTTGTTCTCGTACTTTAGTTGACGTAAATTATCCAATTAATGTTGAAACAACTGAAACTTTCCTCTTAAAAGGTCCTGATTATGAGACCGAAGAGGAAGTTCACCAGGTAAAAGGGGATGTGATTGATTTAAATCCGATCCTTCATGAGATCCTTTTACTCGAAGTCCCAATGCAAGTTTTCTGCGAAGACAGCAGTGAAGAGGGAGCTCCACAATCCGGTAAGGATTGGGAGGTCATTCATGAGCAGGATAAACAGGATAAAGTAGATCCTCGTCTTGCCGGACTTGCTCAATTTTTTGATCAGAATGATCCTTCTTCCGATTCATAACGGAAGAAAAACAAGAAGCACTTGAAGACACCAGCTTGCTCTGGCCTTCATAACTTTCTTAATGGGTTTGTCCAATTCCTATGGACATCCTCTAATACTCTTTAAGGAGGTGGGAAGAATGGCTGTACCTTTTAGAAGAACATCTAAAACTGCGAAGAGAAAACGTCGTACCCATTTTAAATTACAGGTTCCTGGTATGGTGGAATGCCCAAACTGTGGTGAAATGAAACTTGCTCACCGCGTTTGCAAAGCTTGCGGAACTTACAAAGGAAAAGAAGTAGTTAACGACTAATCCTTTAGATACAAAGCACAAGAACTTAGTTCTTGTGCTTTTGTCGTTTTAAAGCATCGATTTAATCATTATAAGTACATGCCTATCTATATTTTTGCTAATATTAAAAATAGTTAATCAAAATTTAAGGAGGCACCCATGAAGCCTTACATAATTGAAGAATATGAGAATGGACTGTTAATTTTCAGGATTAACAGGCCTGAAAAAAGAAATGCCATAAACTATGAGGTTATGGATGGCCTGGAGACCGCAATTCATATGGCTGGTAAGAAATCAGTAAAGGTGCTTGCGATTACGGGTGAGGGAGACCAGGCTTTTTGCTCAGGAGGGGATCTATCTTCCTTTCACAGTTTAAAGACAGAAAATGAAGCCTTTGGAATGCTAAGCAGAATGGCTGCTCTTTTAAAAAAATTACTATTCTTGCGTACACCAACTATTGCCATATTGAATGGGACAGCTGTCGGCGGAGGCTGTGAGCTGGCTGCTGCATGTGATTACCGAATTGCCAAAGCAGGAATAAAAGCAGGTTTTATTCAGGGAACTTTAGCCATAACAACCGGCTGGGGAGGCGGTTCCATTATTATGGAAAAGATGCTTCCTGCCAATGCCATGAGAATGCTGATGGAAGCAAAATTATATACTGAAGAGGAATTAAAAGAATTAGGTTTCGTACATTCAGTCTTTCAGGGCGATTCAACCGATGGGTGTCTGCATTTTCTGGAAAGAATGATTAGACTTGAGAGTGAGGTATTGGAAGCTTATAAAGATCTTCTTGTAAATAAATGGGCGAAAGCAGGCTTAGAAGAGAGAATTGACCAAGAAGTGCGCCGCTGTTCGGTTTTATGGGAGGGAGAAGCACACCATAACAAGGTTGACAGCTTCCTGAATAAGCCATAAGCGTTTTCTTTGCGGGGATGAATAAAGTTACAATTTATAATATGATATCAGTCTATCTTTTCTAGCATTGGCATATGTATAAAGAAAAACACTAGGAGGGATACGCTGATGTCTTCAACCCGTCAGGATGCTTGGTCTCAAGATGAAGATTTACTTCTTGCAGAAGTTGTGCTCCGTCATATACGTGAAGGAGGAACTCAGCTTCAGGCATTTGAAGAAGTTGGCAAACAGTTAAGCAGAACCGCGGCTGCCTGCGGATTTCGCTGGAATTCTTATGTAAGAAAACAATATAAATCAGGTATTGAATTGGCAAAAAAGCAGAGAAAAGAAATGAAGAAAAACCCGCAGGCTGCTGGAAGTGAACATGATCTTCATGCAGTTCCTGAGGAAAAGACGGAAAAAAGCGAAAACACAGTTCAGGAAATTAATAGGAAAATCGAGTTTGATGAGTTAGTCGGCTTTCTGAAAGCCTTATATGAGAATGCTCAGAAACCTGCACCTGCAGAAGATCCCAGTGCTTTGAAACGCATTCAGGAGCTTGAGAAGCAAATGTACTACCTGGCTGCGGAAAATGAGAAATTAATTAAAGAGTTAAATACGCTGGAACAGGATTACAAAGCACTGGTAGAGATTATGGAAAGTGCAAGAAAGCTTGTTGGGCTTAAGGACGGCAGCCGCCACAAAAACTTGAATTTTACTGTAAATCCCGAAATAAAGCCTGAAAAGGTTGAGAAATAGATGATTGTAAATAAATAGAAATAAGCGGACTGAAATTTGTCCGCTTATTTCTATGCATTCATAGCAGAAGACATCTGCTTAATGAGTTTGTTCTTTAACACCAGCAGGGAACCAGGCAAGCGGATTCTCTCCCAGGTCGCGTTCCATATCATAATGAACGGGTTCAAATCCCATCTTCTCCCAGAAGGCCTTTGATTTCACACGCGGATTTGTTTTAATAGGAAGTCCAAATCCTTTTGCGAATTCTACAAGTGATTGCCCATAGCCTTTGTTTTGATAGTCAGGCAAAACTTCAAGCTTCCATAGCTCTAAATAATCCTGTGCAGGTTCGAAATAGCGGTCGAATCTTGCTTCGATTTGATAAAGGCTCATGCGTGCAACAAGCTTATCCCCGAAATAAATACCATAAAATGGAGATTCGCTGTCGTTTTCGATAATATTAGCTTCAAGGTCTTCAAGCATGGAAAGCTCCTGCAATCCATACTCTTTAAATTTCTTAAACTCTTCCAGAGTTTTATAATTTACCTTTAATTTTTCAACCTTATAGTTCATAAAATCTCCCCCTTAGCCATCGGTGTGTAGGAATTCCGCGGATGTAAACGCTTTATAATACCTTCCTTTAAAGTTGAAAGGTTTCTTCTTTGTCTATTATTATATAACAAGTAAACAAAAAATTCTGCACATATGGAAAACTTAATATATTTTTAGTTTTTTTATAAAAATCAGAAAGCGTTTACAAATATAGCAGGAAATAAGCAGAAGATTGTAGAAATATATATTATTGCAGGATTAATACAAGTAGAAAGGGGCCAGATTGTGCGAAAAATTCTGATTGCCAACAGGGGAGAAATTGCTTTAAGAATCATAAAAACCTGCCGTGAAATGGAAATTGAAACTATTGCCATATATTCTGATGCAGATAAAGACCTGCCATTTGTTAAAGAAGCTACATATGCTTTCCATATTGGTGAACCGCCTGTCAATAAATCTTATTTAAAAACAGATGCCATTCTAGAGATTGCCAAAAGGGAAAAGGCAGATGGAATTCATCCGGGATATGGTTTTTTGTCGGAAAACGCCGGCTTTGCAAGAGCTGTAATTGATGCAGGGATTGCTTTTATTGGACCGGATCCGGAAACGATTGAATTGATGGGGGATAAAATTGTATCCCGCAAAACCATGAAGGAAGCAGGAGTGCCGGTTGTCCCGGGCAGCGGAGAGGGAACCTCAACCATCGAGGAAGCATGCAGGCTTGCTGATGATATGGGTTACCCAGTTATGCTAAAGGCAAGCGGTGGAGGCGGAGGAATTGGTATGGTGCGCTGTGAAAATGAGCAAGCGCTCGCTAAGTCCTTTGACTCAACCAAAGCCCGTGCCAAAGCTTATTTTGGTTCTGATGAGGTTTTTATAGAAAAGTATATAGAGAATGCCAGACATATTGAAATACAGGTGTTTGGTGATCATCATGGGAATATCGTCCACTTATTTGAAAGAGATTGCTCTATACAGAGGAGACATCAGAAGGTAGTGGAGGAATCACCATCTCCTTTCCTTTCAGAGCAAACAAAGCAAAAGATGTATGATACAGCTTTGATGGCTGCCAGAGCAGTCAATTATAAAAATGCCGGTACTATTGAGTTCATTGTAGATGAACAGGAGAATTTTTATTTTCTTGAAATGAATACAAGACTTCAGGTCGAGCATCCCGTAACTGAACAAGTAACCGGACTTGATCTTGTCGAATGGCAGCTCCTTGCAGCGAGAGGGGAAAAGCTTCCTCTTGAACAGAACAATATAGAGCAGCAGGGCCATTCGATTGAATTTAGGCTTTATGCAGAGGATCCTGTAAGCTTCATGCCTTCTCCTGGGAAATTGTCAAAATTTGAATGGGCAGATTCTCCGGGAATACGAGTAGATTACGGATATGCTTCAAATACGGCAGTCAGCCCATTTTATGATCCTATGATCGCAAAATGCATTATCTATGGCCAATCAAGGGATGAAGCAATCAAAAATGCACTGCGATTCTTTGATGGACTGAAAATTGAAGGTATTAAAACGAATGCCCCATTATTTAAAGAAATTTTAAAAGACGAAGATTTCCGTAATGGAAATTATTCTACATCCTATCTAACCCAGAAGGCTTTTGCCGTTAACTAAAAGGAGGAAATTACAATGAAAGAAATTACATCATCAATGGCAGGTACTGTATTAAATGTGTTGGTCGAAGCAGGCCAGGAGGTTAATGCAGGACAGGAAGTACTAATGCTTGAGTCCATGAAAATGGAAATTCCGGTCGAAAGCGAAACTGCTGGGAAAGTTGCTGAAGTGAAGGTCAGCATAGGAGATTTTGTGAACGAAGGCGATGTGCTGGTTGTATTTGAGTAAGCAGGCAGGGACACACAAGGCATGAGGCTGCTTGCTAAGCCCCGTCTGTTCCGTGTAACTATCTGCCATTCGGATTATTGGCTATAATTTGAAATTTATCGCAGTCTAACGGGAGTAAGACCCCCCACTTCAAGATTCAGAGGAATCAAAGGAGGATAAGTGGGGGTCAAACTGCCCGTAAAGGCCCGATTGGTGAGATACAGTGAAACTTGCCGACGCGCAGGCAGAGGCTTAGTTGAACCAATCGGGTTCATAGTGTCGATTGATCGAAGCGCTAGCGGAGATCTTAGCGACACTAGAACGCGACTAACAATCAGGGGATAAGGCCTCCCTGATTGAAGTTTCACTTTATATTTGAGGAGGATGGGAATGACTACTGCAAAGACATTAACTGAGACGCTCCAGGAAAGAAGCCGGGTAATAGAAGCGGGCGGACATCCAAAATATCATGAAAAGAACGAAGCACAAAACAAGCTATTTGTAAGAAGACGGCTAGAGCTTTTGTTTGATGACGGATTCTATGAAGAAGATGGAAAATTTGCGAACTGCCAGGAAAATGACCTTCCTGCAGATGGAGTTGTTACTGCAGTTGGAAAGATAAACGGCCAGACTGTCTGCGTAATGGCGAATGATTCAACAGTAAAAGCCGGCTCCTGGGGTGCGAGGACGGTTGAAAAGATCATCCGTATTCAGGAGACAGCAGAGAAGTTGAAAGTTCCGATTCTATACCTGGTTGACTCTGCCGGTGCCCGTATTACCGATCAGCTTGAAATGTTTCCGAATAGACGCGGAGCAGGAAGAATTTTTTATAACCAGGTAAAGCTTTCAGGCATGATACCGCAGATTTGCCTCCTTTTTGGACCATCTGCTGCCGGCGGAGCTTATATACCTGCATTTTGTGATATTGTTATAATGGTAGATCAAAATGCTTCTATGTATCTCGGATCACCAAGGATGGCAGAAAAGGTTATCGGGGAGAAGGTAACCCTGGAAGAAATGGGCGGCGCCCGCATGCATTGTTCTGTCAGCGGATGTGGTGATGTCCTTGCTTATAGTGAGGAAGAGGCTATTGAGTCAGCAAGAAGGTATTTGGCATATTTCCCGGCAAGCTTTAAAGAAAAACCTGCGAAGCTGGAAGCCGTCATGCCAAAATCCGGCCGTGCGCTTGAAGAAATCATCCCAAAAAATCAAAATGCCCCATTTGACATGTATGAGTGTATTGATTCCTTAATTGATGAAGGCAGCTTTTTTGAAATTAAGAAGCTTTTTGCTGCGGAACTAATCACAGGACTTGCCCGAATAGGCGGAAGGCAAGTGGGAATTATCGCCAACCAGCCAAAGGTTAAAGGCGGCGTTTTATTTGTGGATTCTGCGGATAAAGCAGCGAAGTTTATTCAGCTTTGTGATGCTTTCCATATTCCGCTGTTATTCCTGGCGGATGTCCCTGGGTTCATGATCGGGACAAAGGTTGAAAGAGCCGGAATTATCCGTCATGGTGCCAAGCTTATTGCTGCCATGAGTTCTGCAACAGTTCCGAAAATCTCCGTTGTTGTAAGAAAGGCATATGGAGCCGGATTGTATGCAATGGCTGGTCCGGCATTTGAGCCTGATTGCTGCATAGCATTGCCAACAGCGCAAATTGCAGTAATGGGACCTGAGGCAGCTGTAAATGCTGTTTATTCCAATAAAATCAATGCGATTGAAGATCCAAAAGAAAAGATTAAGTATGTTCAGGAAAAACAGCAGGAATATAAAGAAACCATTGATATCTACAAGCTAGCCTCTGAATTAATTGTTGACGATATTGTTGCACCTTCAGATTTAAGAAATGTTTTAATTAACCGATTTACTCTTTATGAGACTAAAGAACTGACATTCAGTGTCCGGAAACATCCGGTTTATCCGGTTTAATACTCATCATTAAAAATCCCTTTTTCGATTTTCGAAAAAGGGATTTTTTTAAAGGATTTAGCTGATGAAAAATGGAATTAAGAAATAACTATTAGATTTCATGTTAAAAATGTTCCATTTTACCCATGAATTTATCTTATTTTGTTAAAATATGTTTAAAAAGTAAAAATGGTGGAGTCTGTTATGAAAATAGCTATTATCGGAGGAGGCGCTGTCGGCCTTCTGTTTGCCCATTACTTAAATGAAAATCATGATGTGCTTATCTATGTGAGAAACAGCATTCAGCTGAATAAGCTGCGCAAAAATGGACTTACAATCGAGAGAAATGGAATCCGCAGCAATACCCGCGTTAAGGCATGCCATTTTAGTGAATGGAAGGGGGAAGAGGATTTAACAATCGTTGCGGTTAAGCAATACAGTATTCCTGAATTGACAATAGATTTATTGAAGAAGGATGCTTGCAAATCCGGGTCATTTTTGTTTCTGCAAAATGGGATGGGGCACTTGAGGTGGGCAGAAATGCTGGAAGCTGATAACCTTTTTGTGGGCAGTGTTGAGCATGGTGCTTTTAAGACAGCATCTGATACTGTGCTGCATACCGGGGTAGGAGTCACAAAAGTGGCAGCATTAAAGGGTGATGTGGATTTTTTGAAAAAAATTTCCGATTCGGCATCCTGCTTTTTTCCATTTATTTTCGTCGAGGATCATCTGGAAATGCTAATTCAAAAATTAATCGTCAACTGTCTGATAAACCCTCTCACTGCAGTTCTCCGTGTTAGAAATGGTGAACTGCTTTCGAATAAATATTATTATCAGCTATTTTTAAAGTTGTTTGAGGAAGTAAGTGCCATATTAAAAATCACTGATAAAGCAGCTGCTTTAAGCCACGTAAAAAGTGTCTGTAAGGAAACAGGGATGAACAGATCCTCAATGCTTAAGGATATTGAAGAAGGCAGGGAAACAGAGATAGATGCTATTTTAGGCTATATCCTCAAGGAAGCTGAAATGAAGAAAATGTCTGCTCCGTATACAGAAAGTCTTTATTGTCAGATTAAAGGCAGGGAGAGGGGGAAATAAGTTGAACACTGTGTTCTCAAGCCTGATTGCAACACTGGTGACCATACCGCTGCTCGGGTACCTGGCTGTTTTTATTATCAGCAAACAAATTACAAAAAAACATAAAAAATCTGTACATATTGCCTTGGATGTCAGCACTTTTTTATTTATATTGTCGGTTCACTATTTAATTATCGTTATCTGGGATAAATCTTTTCTATGGATGATTATTCTATCCCTGCTCATTACAGCTGTCATTTTTATTATCATTCATTGGAGAATTAAGCATGAAATTAATATGCGTATCTTATTCAAAGGATTCTGGAGATTTAATTTCCTGCTCTATTTAACAGCTTATATTATCTTGATGCTAATCGGTCTTGTTCAAAGGGTAACTTCCGTTGTTTTCATACCTTAATAAACAGGTTTATAAACATGATGATTTAACATTTAGAATTGAAGCATTTAGGTAAGCAAAGTTTTTTTCTTTTCAATTAAGACAATGCTATACTCATAAGATGAAAATCAAAATGATCAGCTATGAGAAAGGAAGTTCATTAATGGAGATTCTTAATCTCTCATTACCGGCAACAAACCGGTTTGCAACAGATTATATTGCACAAACAGAAGAACTTATGCAGTTTTTTCACTATCGTTATAATTCGGATTCTGATTATAAAGCAAGGGTAGCTGAACTGAAGGGCCGTTCATTTATGAGGAATGAACTTTCTCAATATATTGGAGAGTTTATGGATCGTTTTCCTTCTTCACCGGCAGTTCATGACTCGCTAAATAAGCTTAAGCAAGAAAATAGTGCAGTGATTATCGGAGGACAGCAGGCAGGGATTTTGACGGGACCTCTTTATACTATACATAAAATCATCTCAATCATTCATCTTGCAAAACAGCAGGAAAGTAAGCTGGGCATTCCCGTTGTACCTGTTTTCTGGATTGCGGGCGAGGATCATGACTATCAGGAAGTAAATCACATTTTCATCGAGAAGAATAATAAAATGGAAAAATTGACTTACCCTGAAAAAGTATTAGAGAAGAAAATGGTATCAAATATCCCTTTGAACCGTGAAAAATGCAGGGCATGGGTGGAAGACATCATTGAAACTTTTGGAGAGACCGAACATACAAAAAATCTCCTTTTGGTATTGGAAGAAAAAATTATGCATTCCAAAACCTATGTGGATTTCTTTGCCGGCATTATCATGCATTTATTTAAAGAAACAGGGCTTCTTCTGGTTGATTCCGGTGACCCAAGGCTCCGCCAGCTTGAAAGCAGTATTTTTGGCAACCAGATTAAAGGCTTTGAAGAAATCACAAACCGTGTGAAAATCCAGCAGCATAACCTGGAGAATGCTGGATTTTCAAATGCCATTGATTTAAGTGAAAATGCTGCCAACCTGTTCTATTATGATGAAAAGCATAAAGAAAGGGTTCTTTTGGAGTTCAATCAGGAGAAAAAGGTATTTACAGGGAAGGAGTGCTTCCATGAGTTTACCATGAGTGAGCTTCTGGAGATTGCTGAAAATCATCCAGAAAGACTGAGCAATAATGTGGTGACAAGACCCATCACTCAGGAATGCCTATTTCCGGTTCTAGCCTTTATAGCCGGGCCTGGTGAAATTGCCTATTGGGCTGAACTTAAAATGGCATTTGAATGGTTTGGGATGAAAATGCCTCCTATTATGCCGCGTTTAAATATAACCTTTTTAGAACGGTCTGTAGAAAGTGATTTGGACGAATTAGGACTTGATTTACAGTCTGTGCTCGTATCAGGAACGGAAGCAGTGAAGGAAGCTTATCTAAAGAGTATTAAAAATGAAAGCTTAGAAGACCAGTTCCGTAAAACAAAAGATCAGTTAAAACAAAATTATGAGCTTATTGAAGAGCTTACATTAAAAGATGTTAGTGCCCTTCTTCCACTGTTGAAGAAAAATGAAGAGCTGTTATTGAAGCAAATAGATTTCATGGAGAATAAAATTCAGAAATCCATACAGCAAAAATATGATGTGGTTATTAAAAAATATGAAAAAGCGGAAATCTCCCTGAGACCGGGCGGCATTCCTCAGGAGAGAGTGTGGAATATTCTATATTACCTTAATAAATATGGGACAGATTTTCTTGAAGAATTACTCCATATCTCGTTTGATTTTGATGGGACACACAAAGTCATAAAAATTTAATATTCGCCATTATTCTTCGGGCCTTATCCATTTGGATAAGGTCCTTTTTATATGAAAAAGAAGGTGAAACCTCTTTATCACCTGTGTTTTCCCCTTTAAAAAACCTTGTGTAAAAACAGTAAAGAGTTTAAAGAAAATGTAATAAAAAGACGAACGGAAAATGGAAGAATACCTTATAGGAAGCAGGATTTTAAATGTAGTGGTAGAATAATTAAAAACATGTGGAGGAAAGTGGGGGATTGTGGTACATTTGAGTTAGAAAGTGGGTGCAGTGGGTATGTTCATGGGTGAGTTCCATCATAACGTTGATAATAAAGGCCGTCTCATCGTGCCATCCAAGTTTCGTGATAACCTGGGTGAAACATTTGTTTTGACACGCGGCCTTGATCAATGTTTGTTTGGCTACCCCATGGATGAGTGGAGGCAGCTTGAAGAGAAATTAAAAGGACTTCCGCTTACTAAAAAAGATGCCCGTGCATTTACCCGTTTTTTCTTTTCAGGTGCCACTGAATGTGAAATAGATAAGCAAGGAAGAATAAATATTGCTTCCCCGCTTCTGCAATATGCAAAATTGGAAAAAGAATGTGTAGTGCTGGGCGTTTCCAATCGGATCGAGATATGGAGCAAAAATCTTTGGGAAGATTATTTTGCAGAATCAGAGGAATCTTTTGCTGATATTGCGGAAAATATGATTGGGTTTGATATATAATGGGAATGTTTTAGTAATATAATTTCCCATGAAACAAAGATACTTGTTTAGCTCCGGATGCTTACAACGCGTCTTGTGCTTCTCTGATTGGAAAGGTGGATTCATTCAACAATGTTTGAACATACAACAGTACTATTAAAAGAAACAGTAGAAGGCTTAAACATCCATCCTGATGGTGTGTATGTGGATTGTACCCTGGGCGGAGCAGGCCACAGTAAATTAATTCTTTCCCAGCTGTCTGCAAAAGGAAAGCTATACGCATTTGACCAGGATGACACAGCAATTGCACACGCAAAAGAAAAACTGGCTGAATATGGCGACAGAATCACGATTATCAAAAGCAATTTCAAGTATCTTCAGGAAGAGCTTGAAAACCTTGGTGTTTCTAGAGTGGATGGTGTTTTATATGATCTTGGCGTTTCTTCACCTCAGCTGGATACACCTGAAAGAGGATTCAGCTATCATAATGATGCCCCGCTTGATATGAGAATGGATACCGGTGCTGATATTTCCGCTTATGATGTGGTAAACAGCTGGGAATATGGTGAACTTGTGAAAATCTTCTTCAGATATGGAGAAGAGAAATTCTCAAAGCAAATTGCGAGGAAAATTGAAGCGGCCAGGGAAGTTACTCCGATAGAAACAACAGGCCAGCTGGTAGAAATTATTAAAGAGGCCATTCCTGCACCTGCCAGGCGAAAAGGCGGACATCCCGCCAAGCGTGTTTTTCAGGCAATTAGAATAGCTGTAAATGATGAACTGGGTGTATTTGAAGATTCTCTGCACCAGGCTATTGACATATTAAATCCCAATGGAAGAATCAGCGTAATTACGTTTCACTCACTGGAGGACCGAATTTGTAAAGCTGCCTTTAAAAAAGCCAGCGAAACACCGAATCTGCCTCCCGGCCTGCCGATTATTCCAGATGAATATAAGCCAACCTTAAAGTTAATTAACAGAAAGCCGATTCTGCCTTCAGAGGAAGAGCTGGAACATAATAATCGAGCAAGGTCCGCAAAGCTGAGAATAGCAGAAAAGCTTTAATCGAATAGAGAAAATAAATTACAGGAGGGGAATTATGAGCAATTTAGCCCGAAAAATACAGGAAGAAAAACAATTTGATGTTCAAACCCAGCCCGTACAGGCCCCAAAGAAATTAAAAACAAAAAAGTCCTGGCTTTCCCCCGGCGAGAAAATACTGGGGCTTGCTTTCACTGGCATTGTTTGTTTTGGTGCAGTGCAAATGGTTTCAAATCAGGCGGCCATTTACGAAGTAAACAAAGAAATTCAGCAAACAGAAGAAGCAATCCAAACGCAGAGCAAAGTGAATACAGATCTTAGTATGCAAGTGAGTGAATTAAGTACATACGAACGCATTAAAGCGAAAGCTGAAGCAATGGGTCTCAAATTCAGCGGAAATAATGTCAAGGTCGTGGAAGATTAATGAAGAAACAGCCAAATATCAATTTTGGAGCAGCGATATTATTTTTAATATTCAGCCTGCTCTTTTTTGTATTAATTTTTCGCTTTGTTTCTATTCAGGCAACAGGTGAGGCAGCAGGCCACGCACTTGCAGCTAAGGCTCAGCAGAAATATGAACGCGAAAAGACCATTCAGGCCAAAAGGGGTACCATTTATGACCGAAATGGCGAAGTCATTGCCGAGGATACTATTTCTTACAAGCTTGTAGCAATCCTGGACAAAAGCATGAAACCTGATTATGTGAAAGACCCCGGAAAAACAGCAGCGGCGCTTTCAAAAGCCATTGACCTGGAAGAGTCAGAGATTTACAGGATTTTAACAAAGAAAACAAAAGATGGAGAAAAACCATTCCAGGTTGAATTTGGAAAAGAGGGCCGCGATCTTCCGTTAAAGACAAAAAGAGAAATAGAAGATATGAAATTGCCCGGGATTACCTTCATAACAGATTCCAAGCGGTTTTATCCAAATGGAGTCTTCGCCTCACATTTAGTCGGGTATGTTGAAAAGAAAAAATCAAAAACAAATAAGACCGATACAGTCGGGATGCTGGGCCTCGAGCAGAGCTTAAATAAGGTGCTCACAGGAAAAGATGGGAAATTCAGCTATGAAAGTGATATATGGGGCTATCTGCTTCCTAATGGAGATCAAAAAATCCAGCCTGCTCAAAATGGCAAAGATGTGTATCTGACGATCGATAAGAAGATCCAGACCTTCCTCGAAGATTCTATGAATAAAGTAGACGAGGAGTATAAGCCGAAAAAAATGGTTGCGGTAGTCGCTGATGCTAAAACAGGTGAAATTTTGGCTATGGGACAGAGACCGTCCTTTCATCCGAAAACAAAGGAAGGCATCGAAGACACTTGGCATAATGAAGTGATTGAAAACTCATTTGAGCCCGGATCAACCATGAAGATTTTTACTTTGGCTGCTGCCATTGAGGAGGGTGAGTTTAATCCGAATGAATGGTATAAATCAGGAAGTTATAAAGTGACGGAAAATTCACCGGCTATACGAGACCATAATCAGGGACGCGGCTGGGGATCGATTACTTACCTTGAAGGTGTGCAGCGTTCATCGAATGTGGCTTTTGCGAAGATAGTGAAAGAAAAGCTCGGGTATGAAAAATACAGGGAATATATAACAAAGTTCGGCTTTGAAAATCCGACGGGGATTGACCTGCCGAATGAAACGGGCGGAAAGATCGCTTATGAGTGGCCGCTTGATAAGGTAACTACGGGATTCGGACAAGGTTCGGCCATTACGCCTATTCAGCAGATACAGGCAGCTACCGCCATCGCGAATGACGGCAAAATGATGCAGCCACATGTTATCAGCAGTATTGTTGATAGCGATAAAAAGGAAGTCGTGAAAAAAACAAAGCCGAAGGTGAAGGGTAATCCCATATCTGCAGAAACGGCAAAGAAAGCCAGGGATATCCTGGAAACAGTTGTTTCTTCTGAAAAAGGAACAGGGTATAAAAGGTATAATATCGAAGGCTATGAGGTTGCGGGAAAAACGGGGACTGCCCAAATCCCCGATCCAAATGGCGGGGGATATTTAACAGGTCATGAAAATTTTATCTTCTCGTTTTTAGGCATGGCGCCAAAAGATGATCCTGAACTGATCATCTATGTAGCGGTCCAGCAGCCGGATATTGACCTCAGTACAAATGGTGCAGAACCTGTTGCTAAGATTTTTACTCCGGTAATGAAAAGCAGTCTGCAATATTTAAATATAGAACCGGCAAAAGAACTAAAGGCAAATTCGGAACAAGCGCCTGAAGTGGAAGGAAAAACAGTTGAGGAAGCAAAGGCACAATTGAAAAAATCCGGATTTGAAGCTATTGTGCTGGGAAAGGGCACCAAGGTACAAAGGCAGGTCCCTGGCAATATGTATAATTTGCTTGAAGGCGAACGAGTGATCTTAAAGACAGATGGTGAATTAACAGTGCCTGATATGTCTGGCTGGTCGTTAAGGGACGTCATGAAGGTGGCAAAGCTTGCTGACTTAAAGCTTAATACTGTTGGAAGCGGGTATGTGATGAAACAAAATCTGAAAGCCGGTTCTGTACTTAGGGAAGGTGACTATTTAATAGTCGAACTTGAGCACCCTGCTGAGAAATATAATGAGGAGAACCTCAAATCAGAAGAGCAGCAAGAAGAAGAGGAAGCAGTGCTTGATTAAATGGGGAACGTACTGCCGGATGTGCGGCAGTGCGTTCTATTCGTTTTGGTACAAGCATATATTGGAACGAGCCATAATTTAAGGAGGTTCGTCCGTACATGCGTGTTTCTAATGTAACCGTTCGAAAACGGCTGACTGCAGCGTTGTTTGTTGGTATTCTCGTCTTTTTTATAATTGATTTGCGTCTGGGATATGTTCAGTTTTTTCTGGGGAATATGCTTACAGATGGCGCAAAGGAGCTCTGGAGCAGAGATATCCCCTTCGAACCGGAAAGAGGAGAAATCGTTGACAGAAATGGTGTTCCGCTGGCTACTAATGTCAGTGCTCCAACTGTCTATGTTGTACCCAGACAAATCAAGGATCCTGCAGATGCTGCAGAGAAATTGGCTGCAGTACTGAATATGCCAAAAGAAAAAGCCTATGAGCTTATCACCAAAAGGGCATCAAGTGTGAAAATTCCTCAAGGCAGAAAGATTTCCCATGAAAAAGCGAAAGAAATCCGTGCATTGGGTATCGAAGGAGTATACATTGGTGAAGATTCAAAACGCCATTATCCTTTCGGTAATTACCTATCGCATGTTCTGGGGTTTGCAGGAATTGATAATCAGGGTCTTATGGGCCTTGAGTTATATTATGATGAAAAGTTAAAAGGGAAAAAGGGATCTGTTAAGTTTTATGCGAATGCAAAGGGAGAGCGGATGAACGATATGGCGGATGACTATAAGCCGCCGGTTGATGGAATGGATTTAAAGCTTACCATCGATTCAAAGATACAGACTATTGTAGAAAGGGAGCTTGATATAGCTCAGGCGGAATACAACCCTGATGGAATAATCGCAATTGCCATGAATCCAAATAATGGAGAGGTTCTTGCCATGTCCAGCAGACCGGATTTTGACCCCGCGAATTTTAAAAATGTTCCTCCGGAGATCTACAACCGCAATCTGCCGATATGGAGTACATACGAGCCTGGTTCCACATTTAAAATCATTACTCTGGCAGCTGCATTAGAAGAGGGAAAGGTAAATTTGGAAAAGGATCATTTCCACGACCCGGGATCTGTTGAAGTGGGCGGTGCCAGACTGAGATGCTGGAAAAAGGGTGGACATGGCAGTCAGACTTATCTTGAAGTAGTACAGAATTCCTGCAACCCAGGCTTTGTAGAGCTGGGTGAGAGATTAGGCAAGGAGTCTCTATTTAAATATATTCGCGACTTCGGGTTCGGCGAAAAGACCGGCATCGACCTTCAGGGCGAGGGGAAAGGGATTCTATTTAATCTCGATCGGGTTGGTCCAGTCGAGCAGGCAACCACTGCTTTTGGTCAGGGGGTTTCCGTTACCCCGATTCAGCAGGTAGCAGCCATTTCAGCTGCGGTTAATGGCGGAACATTATATACGCCTTATATAGCAAAAGAGCTTATAAATCCGGCTACAGGTGAAGTTTTGATGAAAAAATCGCCTGATGCAAAGAGAAAAGTAATTTCAAAGGAAACATCAGATGAAATCCGCAAAGCGCTTGAGTCAGTTGTGGCAAAAGGATCAGGAAAAAAAGCGTTCGTTGACGGATATCGTGTTGGGGGAAAAACGGGGACTGCACAGAAAGCGCAAAATGGCAGGTACCTGGAAAATAACCATATCGTATCATTCATAGGGTTTGCACCTGCTGATGATCCTCAGCTCGTCGTGTATGTGGCTGTGGATAATCCAAAAGGAACCGTTCAATTTGGGGGTGTTGTAGCTGCTCCGATTGTAGGAGAAATCATGGGGGACAGCCTGCGGGCGATGGGTGTAAAGCCCCGCAAAAATCAAATTGAAAAAGAGCTGACATGGATGGATTCCCCAATGATTGAGGTTCCTGATATGGTAGGTATGACAAAGAAAGACCTTGGGGAACTATATCTTAACCTGAAAATTGATGCCAGCGGGACAGGGGATACGGTGGTAAAACAAACGCCTCAGCCGGGCATTAAGTTAAAAGAAGGTTCAACGATCCGCCTGTATTTTGATAATAAATAAGATAAGAAATGAGGGCGGCTTCCTCTGCGCCGCCTGAATTTTTTTTGTTTGTAAGGAAACTGTAACATACTTTCAGGGTTCTTCTTCTATATATAAAATAGCTAAAAAAGCAATTATCCTGTACAATATATATCGCCATCATTTAGAATGTTGTTTTGATTATATTTATTTATCGCAGTCTAACGGGAGTAAGACCCCACTTCAAGACTCAGCGGAACCAAAGATAATAAGGGGGTCAAACT
>NZ_JBQCMZ010000001.1:197817-213333 GCF_051964675.1 Cytobacillus sp. SAFR-174
GCCCGTAAAGGCCCGATTGGTTCAACTAACAATTAGCGGGGAAAAAGCACTCCCCACTAATTGAAGTTTCACTTTATCGCAGTCTAACGGGCAGTAAGACCCCACTTCAAGACTCAGCGGAACCAAAGGTGATAAGGGTGTCAAACTGCCCGTAAAGGCCCGATTGGTTCAACTAACAATCAGTGGGGAAAAGAAAACCCCCCACTGATTGAAGTTTCACTTTATCGCAGTCTAACGGGCAGTAAGACCCCACTTCAAGACTCAGAGGAATCAATTGAGTTAAGCGGGTGTCAAACTGCCCGTAAAGGCCCGATTGGTTCAACTAACAATTAGCGGGGAAAAAGCACTCCCCACTAATTGAAGTTTCACTTTATACTGATCAGTTTTATTAAATAAGGGAATAGTTTGCTCTGTTTTAACATGAGAGGAATGGTAAAGATGGAATTACATAAACTGCTGCGATTTTTACAGCCTTATATGACATATAAAGGGGAAAACCCTGAAATCACAGCGATTGTTAACGATAACCGAAAAGTTCTGCCTGGAAGTCTGTTTATTTGCATTGAGGGCTATACGGTGGATGGCCATGATTTTGCAGCTTCTGCTGCCGAAAAAGGCGCAGCAGCGATAGTGGCCCAAAAAGAGCTGGACTTAGATATCCCGGTTATAGTAGTTAATAATACAAAACGGGCGATGGCCGTGCTGGCTGATGCTTTTTATGGACAGCCGAGCAAGCAGCTTCATTTAATTGGCATAACAGGGACTAATGGCAAAACAACAACAAGTCATTTAATTGAAAAGATTCTTGCAGACGCAGGAAGGAAGACCGGCTTAATTGGCACGATGTATACGAAGATTGCCGATGAAACTTTTGAAGTGAAAAATACTACTCCTGAAAGCCTGACTTTGCAAAGCACATTTAGAAAAATGGCAGATGCAGGTGTGGATTCAGCTGTAATGGAAGTGTCTTCTCATGCACTTGTTGAAGGCCGTGTTCATGGCTGTGATTTTAATATAGCTGTATTTACGAACCTGACACAGGATCACCTGGATTATCATAAAACGATGGATGAATACAGGAGAGCAAAAGGGCTGTTGTTTGCCCAGCTTGGAAGCGCCTATAATCATGGAGAACCGAAGTATGCCATTTTAAATTCAGATGACCCTGCCTCCGCAGAATATGAAAAAGCGACAGCTGCTCATGTCATTTCCTACGGAATTGATCAGGAAGCTGATCTGCGGGCTATTAATATTCAAATGACTGCTGCCGGTACGGAATTTGACTTAATTTCCCCATTCGGGAAGCATAAAGTTTCTTTAAAAATGATAGGAAAGTTCAGCATCTATAATGTACTGGCAAGTATTGGTGCTGGTATCGCTGCAGGCATATCAATCTCTCAAATCATTAAATCTGCAGAAGAAGTTAAAGGAGTTGCCGGCAGATTTGAAACCGTAGATGCAGGCCAGGATTTTTCTGTGATTGTTGATTATTCACATACACCGGACAGTCTGAAAAATGCACTGGAAACGGTAAAGCAATTTGCCCTGAAGCGCATTTTCGCCATCGTGGGCTGCGGAGGAGACAGAGACAGATCCAAACGTCCGTTAATGGCAGAAATTGCATGCCAGTACAGTACAGACCCAATTTTCACTTCAGATAATCCGAGAAGTGAAGATCCAATCCAAATCCTGAGAGATATGGAAGAGGGAGTAAAAGATGAAAGTTATAAAATAATCGTCGATCGAAAAGAAGCCATTCACTATGCGGTGAAAAATGCCAGTGCAGGAGACGTTATCTTAATAGCAGGAAAAGGTCATGAGACCTATCAGATAGTAGGCAGCCATGTTTTTGACTTTGATGACCGTCTGGTGGCAAAAGAGGCTATAGAGGAGCGATAAAATGTATTTGACGTATCAGGATTTAGCGGAATTGTTTCCGGCTGCCAAAGGAATAAAGGATCATGAGCTGGAATTTCATACCGTGGCATCGTCCTCTTCTGACCTGCAGCCAAAAGGAATTTATATTCCTTACGAGGAAGACGGAAATCTGAAGGAAGCTATTGAAAGAGGGGCTGTTGCTGCAATCTGGAATGAGAATGCCGAGACGCCGTCATACACCCCAAATCATTTCCCTATTTTTTATACAAACGACTTAACGAAAGGCTTAAAGGATATCATGGAATTATATATTAATAAATTAAGTAAAGCAGAAGAAAAGATGAACACAACTAATTTTCTTATTTCGAATGAAGAAAGTCTTAAAGAAAAAGAAACAACATATGATATTGCTGTAATGGCTGCAAGATTAGCGGAAACTGCGGGTAATGCCAAACGCGAAAGGAGGGGATAAGTATGATGGAGCAAGTTATTTTTTTCACAATATTGGCAGGTTTTTTAATTACGGTATTGCTGTCTCCCATATTTATTCCCTTCCTGAGAAGGTTAAAATTTGGGCAAAGCATCCGTGAAGAAGGCCCGAAATCCCATATGAAGAAGACAGGTACTCCGACAATGGGCGGGATTATGATTCTTCTTTCCGTCACGGTGACCACTTTATTTATGACCAGTAAATTTTCACAGCCTGCAGTAGAAACATATTTGCTGCTTCTGGTTACCCTGGGGTTTGGACTCCTCGGTTTCCTGGATGATTTTATTAAAGTGGTTTTGAAGCGTAATTTAGGCCTGACTTCAAAACAGAAGCTTCTGGGCCAGATTATTATTTCAGTGATTTTTTATTTTGTTTATAAGCAGAATGACTTTTCAACAGAGGTACATATTCCGCTGACAGATATTTCGATTGATTTGGGCTGGGGGTATGTTTTATTTATTATTTTCTGGCTGGTCGGATTCTCAAATGCTGTCAATCTGACAGATGGACTTGATGGACTTGTCTCCGGGACTGCCGCAATCGCTTTTGGAGCATTTGCAGTACTGGCCTGGAATCAATCCCAATTTGAAGTATCCATTTTTTCTGTAGCAGTAGTTGGAGCAGTATTGGGTTTCCTTGTCTTTAACGCCCATCCTGCAAAGGTGTTTATGGGAGACACGGGCTCACTGGCTCTTGGCGGTGCTATTGCGACCATAGCCATCCTGACAAAACTTGAAATCATCCTGATTATTATCGGCGGGGTTTTTGTTATTGAAACATTATCTGTTATTCTACAGGTGGCCTCCTTTAAAACCACCGGCAGACGGATTTTCCGCATGAGCCCGCTTCACCATCATTATGAATTGGCAGGCTGGTCAGAATGGCGGGTTGTTGTTACGTTTTGGACGGTTGGGTTATTGTTTGCAATTTTAGGAATTTATATTGAGGTGTGGGTGTAAGTGAAAGAAGTCAATCGCTATAGACATAAGAAAATATTAGTACTGGGGCTGGCGAAAAGCGGAGTGAGTGCAGCTTCCCTTTTACATAAGCTTGGAGCATTTGTGACTGTTAATGATTATAAGCCGCTTGCAGAAAATCCTGAAGCACAAGCACTGCTTGAGCAGGGGATTACAGTTATTTGCGGTGGCCATCCCATTGAACTTCTTGAAGAGGGGTTTGAGCTGATTGTGAAAAATCCCGGTATACCTTATCATAATCCAATGATAAAAGGAGCCCTTGAAAAGGGCATACCGGTTATTACAGAAGTGGAGCTTGCCTATCAGGTTTCTGAAGCTCCTTTTATTGCGATTACTGGCACTAATGGAAAAACGACAACGACTACTCTTGTGTTTGAAATGCTTCAGGCAGGGAGCAAGATGCCGCTGATAGCTGGAAATATTGGTACAGTAGCTTCAGAAGTTGCCCAGAATGCCGCGGAAGAAAACAATATCGTGATTGAGCTTTCATCGTTTCAGCTGATGGGCATTCAGGATTTCAGGCCGAGAATTGCCATTTTAACCAATTTATATGATGCCCATTTGGATTACCATGGCACAAGAGAAGATTACCATGCAGCCAAAGCAAACATAACGATGAATCAGACTGAACAGGATTATTTCATTGTCAATGCCGACCAGGATAAAGTAATGGAATGTGCTGCCCGGTCAAAGGCTCAGATCATTCCTTTTTCGACTTCCAAAGTCCTGTCTGAAGGTGCATATGTTAAAGATGGCTGGATTTATTTTAATGATGAACAAGTGATGGAAAGAAAAGATGTATCATTGCCAGGAGAGCACAACCTTGAAAATATCCTTTCGTCAGTGGCTGCTGCCAAGCTGACAGGAGTCGGGAATGAAGCCATCAGCCGGATTCTGAGCTCGTTTACAGGTGTAAAGCACCGCCTGCAATATGTTGGGGAATATCAAAATAGGAAATTTTATAATGATTCTAAAGCAACGAACATCCTTGCAACGAAGAATGCAGTCGCAGCATTTGATCAGCCTGTTCTTCTTCTTGCAGGAGGTCTTGACCGCGGAAATAGCTTTGATGAACTCATTCCATCTCTTAAAAAGGTAAAGGCTCTGGTAACCTTTGGCCAAACTGCTGAAAAGATTGAAAAAGCAGCAATGGAAGCGGGAATAAAAACAATTGAGCGTGTCGATAATGTTGAAAACGCCGTACCAGCAGCCTTCAAGCTTTCGGAGCCGGGAGATGTGATTCTGCTTTCTCCTGCCTGTGCAAGCTGGGACCAATATAAAACTTTTGAGGTTCGGGGAGACATGTTTATAGATGCGGTGCATAAACTTAGTTAAGGGCTTGTCTGCGGGACTAAGAAACTTTCAGCAAAGGCATTCATCTTCCTCGCGTGGCATTTAGAGCTATAAAAAAGAAACAATAGACTGCCTGAAAGCGGGTAAGCTTATTTCGGCAGGGTATATTATTCTACTTGACAGCCCTAAAACTTGCATTCGAGGTGTTTTCGTTGCCGGCTAAAAAAACCACTCCCGATTTTATATTAATGATCGTCACTTTAACGCTGCTTGCTGTAGGATTGACTATGGTATACAGTGCCAGTGCAATTTGGGCAGATTATAAATTTGACGATTCTTTCTTTTTTGCGAAAAGGCAAATGCTTTTTGCCGGAGTCGGAATTATTGCGATGTTTTTTATTATGAATGTGGATTACTGGACCTGGAGAACTTGGGCAAAAGTGTTAATTATCATCTGTTTTGTGCTTTTGCTACTGGTGCTGGTTCCGGGCGTAGGCAATGTGCGAAACGGTTCCAGGAGCTGGATTGGCGTTGGTGCATTTTCCATACAGCCTTCGGAGTTTATGAAGCTTGCCATGATTGTGTTTATGGCAAAATTCCTCTCCGAAAAACAAAAGCTGATCACTTCTTTCCGAAAAGGTCTTGTACCATCTTTAGGGCTGGTGTTTCTAGCATTTGGATTAATTATGCTGCAGCCTGATTTAGGGACTGGAACTGTAATGGTGGGTACCTGTGTTGTCATGATTTTCATTGCAGGGGCCAGAATCAGCCACTTTGTCTGGTTTGCCGCTGCAGGTCTGGCCGGATTTGTGGCACTGGTTCTGTCAGCCCCTTACAGAATAAAGAGGATTACATCCTTTCTTGACCCATGGGAGGACCCGCTGGGAAGCGGTTTCCAGATTATCCAATCCTTATATGCAATTGGGCCTGGAGGGCTGTTCGGCCTTGGTCTGGGACAGAGCAGACAAAAGTTTTTCTATCTTCCTGAACCGCAGACAGATTTCATTTTTGCCATTTTAGCTGAGGAACTTGGGTTTATTGGCGGATCTTTTGTCATATTGTTATTTGCCCTTCTCTTATGGCGAGGCATCCGCATAGCTCTTGGCGCCCCTGATTTATATGGGAGTTTTTTGGCTGTTGGGATTATAGCAATGGTCGCTATTCAGGTAATGATCAACATCGGGGTTGTAACAGGTCTGATGCCTGTTACGGGCATCACGCTTCCATTTCTGAGCTACGGGGGATCTTCCCTGACACTGATGCTAATGGCTATAGGGGTTCTGCTTAATATTAGCAGATATGCAAGGTACTAGCGCATTTATAACATGCATTTTAGGAAACCCTGTGAAGCAGGGTTTCTTTTTTGGAAGCAATAACAAATCCGGCACGCTAAATTATCAAACTTCTTTGCAATTTTGCACATTATTACATTTCTTTAACATTATGATGTTCGTTCCTATCTATTTGTTTTGAATATAGTAGAATAGGGAAATGAGGGGGAGTGTTTGCACTCCAACACGCTATGGCCCTTTATAAATATTTACCGAGGCTTAACAAATGAATGCTATAGATTATAACTCTTTTATGAGGTGAAAGAATGAAAATTGCTGTTAGCGGCGGAGGAACTGGCGGTCATATATATCCGGCACTTGCGCTTATAAGACAAATTCAGAAAGAACATAAGGATGCTGAATTTTTATATATTGGAACTGAAAAAGGGCTTGAAAACACGATTGTGAATCGTGAAAATATCCCTTTTAACTCAATACATATAACCGGTTTTAAAAGAAAAATCTCCTTGGATAATGTGAAAACTGTCTTAAGGTTCCTGAAAGGCGTTCGTGACAGCAAAATGATGCTTAAGGAATTTAAGGCAGATGTTGTCATCGGTACAGGCGGATATGTATGCGGACCTGTTGTATATGCTGCTTCCAAGCTTGGGATCCCAACCATAATTCATGAGCAAAACAGTGTCCCTGGATTAACCAATAAATTCTTAAGCAGATATGTAGATAAAATTGCAGTTTGTTTTGAAGAAGCAAAGGCTTTTTTTCCGGAAACTAAAACCGTCATGACAGGGAATCCGCGTGCATCAGAGGTTTTGGGACAGGATGGAATCAGGGGAAGGCTATCTGCAGGATTAAAGACAGGAGTTCCTGCTGTGTTAATTTTTGGCGGCAGCAGAGGAGCAAGGCCGATAAATGATGCAGTATTAAAAACACTGGCTGAGCTTGGTGAAAAGCCATATCAGGTTCTTTATATTACAGGTGATGTGCACTATGAGGATGTGCAAAAAGAAGTAGAGCTTGTGGGAAATCCTGAAAACGTAATTATCAAACCATTTATTCACAATATGCCAGAAGTGCTGGCCGGAGCCAGCCTTGTCGTATCACGTGCAGGAGCCACCACATTGGCAGAAATAACTTCTTTAGGCATTCCAAGCATATTAATCCCGAGCCCGTATGTAACAAATAACCACCAGGAGAAAAATGCAAGAGCGCTTAGTGACCATGGTGCTGCAGAGCTATTGCTTGAAAAAGAATTAACAGGCAAAAAACTTATTGATAGCATTGACCGAATTATTCTCGATAAAGATAAAATGGATAGCATGAAGGAAGCTTCGAGAAAACTTGGAATCCGGGATGCATCAAATAGACTTTACAAACTAATGGCAGAATTGGTTTCAGATAGCGGAAAGTAGCCCTGAATCGTTAATTTGCATAGAATAAATAAATTTAGGTTGAAATCAATAGAAAGGGAGGTAAATATGGACGGATTTATCAGCAAACTTAGAGAATTAAACATTGGAACAATCAAAGAAAATGAACCAATGGCTAATCATACAACAATGAAGATTGGCGGTCCCGCCGATTTGTTTATTGAGCCTTCTTCCATAGAAAACCTGGCAAAAGCGATGGAATTGATCCGTCAATTTGAATTGAACTGGAGAGCGATTGGAAGAGGATCGAATCTGCTCGTATCTGATGGCGGCATAGAAGGCGTGGTCATTAAATTGGGCCGCGGCATGGACCACATGGATCTTAATGGAACAGAGCTGAAAGCTGGCGGCGGTTATTCATTGGTAGCTCTCTCCACCATAATCAGTAAAAAAGGCTTGTCAGGACTTGAGTTTGCCAGCGGGATTCCCGGGTCGGTAGGCGGAGCAGTTTATATGAACGCTGGTGCTCACGGTTCAGATATTTCGCAAATTCTGACCAAGGCACATGTTCTTTTTGAGGATGGGAAAATGGGCTGGCTCACGAATGAGGAAATGGAATTTTCTTATAGAACCTCCGTTCTTCAAAAGAAGCGTCCAGGAATTGTTCTTGAGGCCGTTTTTCAGCTTACAGAGGGAGACCGGGAAAAAATATCCTCCGCTATGCAAAAGAATAAGGATTACAGGAAGGAAACTCAGCCTTGGAACTTCCCATGTGCAGGCAGTATTTTCCGTAACCCGCTCCCTGAATATGCCGGTCATCTCATTGAGAAAGCCGGCTTGAAAGGCCACTCCATTGGAGGTGCTCAAATTTCCAATATGCATGGGAATTTCATCGTGAATGCAGGAGATGCAAAAGCGGAAGATGTCCTGGCGCTTATTCAGCATATTAAGGATACAATCTTTGATATGTACGGAGTAAAAATGGAGACAGAAGTGGAAATAATCGGTCGAAAGTAACGGGAAATAATACCTCACAGATACCATTTATTGTGATATAATGATTAATTAGATAACAGTATATGCAGTGTTAACGGCATGTTTCACATGCCGTTCTCTTCCCTAATTTTTTAATTGCATAAATTGTGCTGGACAAGCCATTTGATTAATTTAATTTATTGTCCTTGCGCTTTTCTTGATGGGGTGATAAATGTGGAGAAAAGTAAGGTTGTCTCGCTTGAGGATCGAATCCCGAAGCTTAAGCAGCAAAGAAAAAAGAAAGCGAACAGAAGGCTGATCTTTTTGCTGCTGCTTTTTTTCTCGCTGATTGTTTTAGTTATCTACTTTCAATCGCCCTTAAGCCATATTAAACAAATTAAAGTATCCGGCAATTCAATTTATGATAAAGAAGAAATTATCCAAATCAGCGGTGTTACTGAAAAAACAAATATTTGGAAGGTTGATGAAGAGGGTATGGAGGGTAAGCTTAAAGAGCTGCCTGAAATAAAATCTTCAACTGTTAAGATTCAGCTGCCAAGCACAATCATTATACAGGTAGATGAATTAAAGCGCATTGCCTACATAGCGAAAGAGAAGCACTACCTTCCTGTAATGGAGAATGGGAGCATATTAAAGGATGAAAAAGCTGCAGAGATCCCTGTTAACGCACCAATCCTAAATGGCTTTTCTGAGGGTGACATCCTTGATATGATGATCGGAGAACTGGAAACACTGCCCGAAGAGGTATTAAATTCAATTTCAGAAGTCCACCACTCTCCAAAAAAGACAGATTCCAATCATATTACTTTGTATATGAATGATGGTTTTGAAGTCAGCGCTACACTAAGAAGTTTTTCAGAAAAAATGGCACACTACCCTTCTATCATAAGCCAGCTGGATCCCGAAAAAAAGGGAGTCATTGACTTGGAAGTAGGCTCTTATTTTAAAGCTTATGAAAAAGAGGGAGCTGAAGAGATTGAAGAAGAAAATGAAGGTGAAGGGTAATCATGTAATATTCTCCCTGGTCTTTCTCGTTCTGGGTTACATGATGGCTTTTTCCTATCACCTTACACAGGGAGAAGAAGAAAAGCCGGCATTAAGCGGGAAGCAATGGGAAAGAGACCTGGAGCTCCGTAATCAGCTTGTTGAACTGGAGGAAAAAAACAGAGCTCTTCAAAAAGAATTAAATCAAAAGCAGGAAAACGTTCTTGATATTGAAAAGGAGCTTTCACAGGAAGCACAGGTTTATTTTAATCTAGCCGAGGATGCTGAAAAGTACCGGATGCATCTTGGAAAAGTTAAAGTAAAGGGCCCGGGTGTTGAAGTTACTCTTGCAGATGGCGATTATGATCCTGATGAAGATAACATTAATAATTATATTGTACATGAACACCATGTCTTTAAAGTAATTAATGAGCTCTATATTTCCGGTGCTTCCGCAGTTGCCATAAACGGGCAGAGGCTGTCGCATAGTTCATATATTGTATGCAATGGGCCTGTGATAGAAGTAGACGGCTATCAGCATCCTGCCCCTTTTGTCATTACTGCCATTGGTGATGCCGAAGTTCTTTCGTCAGCTCTGAATCTCACAGGCGGGGTGAAAGATACATTGGTAGATGAAAACATCCAATTCACTTTAGAGGAAAAGGGCGAAATTATCATTGAACCATTACTGGGTTCGTAAAGCCAAACCAGCATTCGTATAAAATTTGTCCACAGAATAATTTATTCGGGAAAGCAAGGTGGAATTAAAGTGGACAGCAAAAAGAAGTTAAGCTTTACCTTTATAACAGTTGTAATTGGCTTTATGATTGCCATACAGTTTCAAACAGTTAAGGAACCGGCTGTCCGTGATACGAGAGATACGTGGGAGCTTAGAGCTGACATCCTTAAAGAAAAAGAACTGCAATTAAAACTTTTGCGTGAAATCAGTTCAAACGAAGAGAAAATTGCCCAATATGAAACAAAGCGCAAACAAAGCAAAGAACAAGTGCTTCGTGAGACACTGAAGGAATTAAAAATGGAAGCCGGATTAAGTGAAGTGACGGGACCTGGCATAATCTTAACCATAGAACCGGTGCATGAGGAGCTGCTCCTGGGCAAGCAGGCTGATTCTGTTTCCCCTGATTTACTTAAGCGACTGGTAAACGAGTTAAATATGTATGATGCCATGCACATATCTATTGGAGGCAGAAGGGTCATCAACACTACCGTCATAAGGGACATTAACAGGGAGACCATGATAGACGGTTATGCCTTAAAATCCTTGCCTATTGAAGTGAAAGTAATCACTGAGAATGTTCAATCTGCAGAGAAGCTTTTTAACCGCATGCAGGTATCAAAATCTGCAGAAGAATTCTTCATTGACAATCTTCGGGTAAAGGTGGAAAAGTCTGCAGAGCCAATTACTGTTCCTGCATATGACGAGGCGTTGAGAATCAGATATATGGAGCCTGTGAAACCTGATGAAGGAGGCAAATCATAATGTGGCTTCCCGTTTTAGGATTGATCATAGGTGTGATACTTGGACTTATGACAGATATAAAAGTGCCGGATGAATACTCGAATTATCTGTCCATTGCTGTTCTTGCTGCATTGGATACTCTATTCGGCGGGATTCGGGCGCAGCTTCAAAACATTTATGATGAAAAAGTTTTCGTTTCCGGTTTCTTTTTTAACATCCTGCTGGCAGCAAGTTTAGCTTTTCTGGGTGTGCATCTTGGTGTAGACTTGTATTTAGCAGCAGTATTTGCTTTTGGGGTCAGGCTATTCCAGAATATTGCGGTCATCAGAAGAATATTAATTGCAAAATGGTCTCAAAACAGAGAAAAAACAGAAAAAAATGATATTTAAAAAAGGGAAAATATTAGTTTTGACGAATAATTTTATAGATAAACTAACTTATTAAAACAAATAACAGCAAAAAATTATTGTTGTTCAATATTCGGAATAGCAAAAAAAGGAGGTGCCAGAGAATGAACAGCAATGAAATATATGTTAGTCTTGACATCGGTACATCCAGTGTAAAAGTAATCATTGGGGAAATGGTCAATGACTCTTTAAATATTATTGGTGTTGGCAATGTACATTCAGAGGGGCTGCGCAAGGGCTCTATTGTTGATATAGACGAAACAGTTCATTCTATTAAAAAGGCAATCGAACAGGCTGAGAGAATGATAGGTATGGAAATAAAAAATGTGATTGTGGGAATAACAGGCAATCATGTTATGCTTCAGCCATCCCATGGTGTTGTCGCGGTCTCTAGTGAAAATAGGGAAATAACAGACGAGGATGTTGCTAGAGTTATAGATGCGGCACAAGTTGTATCGATCCCGCCGGAAAGGGATATCATCGATGTCATTCCAAAACAGTTTATTGTCGACGGATTGGACGAGATCAGTGATCCCCGAGGAATGATTGGTGTGCGCCTGGAAATGGAAGGCACCATTATTACCGGATCAAAAACGATTTTACATAACACACTGCGCTGTGTGGAACGCGCTGGCCTTGAAATCATGGATATTACACTACAGCCTCTTGCGGCAGGTGCATTCGCATTATCCAAGGATGAGAAAAATCTTGGAGTTGCACTTGTTGATATTGGCGGCGGCTCCACAACCATTGCCATATTCGAAAATGGTTATTTAAAGGCAACCAGTGTCCTTCCTGTAGGTGGAGACCATATTACAAAAGACTTGTCAATCGGACTCCGTACTTCTACAGATGATGCAGAAAAAATTAAAACAAAGTATGGCTATGCGTTCTATGATCATGCATCCGAAGATGAGGTATTCAGTGTGCCCATCATTGGAAGTGATCAGCATCAGCAATTTAATCAGCTGGAGATTTCAGATATTATAGAAGCGCGAATGGAGGAGATTTTTGATCTTATCCAGCACGAAGTGAAACGTATTGGTGCAAAAGATCTTCCTGGCGGCTATGTATTATCTGGGGGTGTTGCGAACACTCAGGGGATCCTTGAACTGGCACAGGATGTTTTCCAAAACAGAGTCCGCATTGCAATTCCAGATTATATTGGAGTAAGGGAACCGCAGTACACAACTGCAGTTGGATTGATTAAGTTCGCATATAAGAATGCTAAAATACAGGGCAGAAAAATGGAGCAGCCAGTGACTGTCCCTGAAGCAAAAGAAAACCGAGTGCAAAAACCGCAACCGCAACCAAAAACAAAGCCGGAAAAACAGCCGGAAGAAAAGATCACATCAAGAGTTAAAAAGTTCCTCGGATACTTTTTCGAATAACTTGATTTGATTCGCAAGGGTTAGGGAAACGGAATCGAAAGCCATACGGCGGATAGAAAAAGCACTGCAGCCCCATTATGGGAGTGCGTTAAAAAGCGAATCAAATAAGGGTGTTCTTAGGAATGTCGACGAATTAGGAGGATAAGTCATGTTGGAATTTGATACAAATTTGGATTCATTAGCAACTATAAAAGTCATCGGCGTTGGAGGCGGCGGTAACAATGCAGTAAACAGAATGATTGAGCATGGTGTTCAAGGTGTCGAGTTTATTGCAGTTAACACGGATGCACAGGCGCTGAATTTATCAAAAGCAGAAGTGAAAATGCAAATCGGAGGCAAGCTTACAAGAGGGCTTGGAGCTGGTGCCAACCCTGAGGTAGGCAAAAAAGCAGCAGAAGAAAGTAAAGAGCAGGTAGAAGAAGCACTTAAAGGTGCGGATATGGTATTTGTTACTGCTGGTATGGGAGGAGGAACTGGAACCGGAGCGGCTCCAGTAATCGCCCAGATTGCACGCGATTTGGGTGCTCTTACTGTCGGTGTTGTTACGCGCCCTTTCACCTTTGAAGGCCGCAAGCGTTCCACTCAGGCAGCCGGCGGAATTGCTGCTATGAAGGAAGCGGTTGATACACTGATCGTGATTCCAAACGACAGGCTATTAGAAATCGTTGATAAAAGTACGCCAATGCTTGAAGCATTCCGCGAAGCGGATAATGTTCTTCGCCAGGGTGTTCAGGGTATTTCCGATTTAATCGCTGTCCCGGGATTAATTAACCTTGACTTTGCAGATGTGAAGACAATCATGTCAAATAAAGGTTCAGCCCTAATGGGAATTGGTGTTGCTGCAGGAGAAAACCGTGCAGCAGAAGCCGCGAAAAAGGCGATTTCATCTCCTTTACTCGAGACATCCATTGATGGCGCACAAGGCGTCTTAATGAATATTACCGGCGGGTCGAATCTAAGCCTTTATGAAGTACAGGAAGCTGCTGACATTGTTGCTTCGGCATCAGATCAGGACGTAAATATGATCTTCGGTTCTGTTATAAATGAAAATCTTAAAGATGAGATCGTAGTGACGGTCATTGCAACGGGATTTAATGAAGAAGTGATCCAGCCTAAGCCTATGAGGCCATCATTTGGACAGCCTAAGTCTGCTCCAAATATGGGAACAGCTATGAAGCGTGAGCCAAAGAGAGAGGAAGCTCCACAGGAAACTGTAAGAAGCAGCCAATCTCATCAGCCGGAAGAAACGTTGGATATCCCGACGTTCCTTCGCAATCGTAACCGCAGAAGATAATATATGAATGAAAAAACACCTGGAATCAGCTCGATTCCAGGTGTTTTTACAATTGTCATCAAAGTTTTTACACATTTAAGCACGGCTCAAAGTGATGAGCCATGCTTATTAAATTTTTAAACTGATTGAGTTTCCTTTAATTGCATTGATGGCCCGAAGAATTCATAGCGGATATTTTCCTTTTTAAAACCTGCACCAAGTAATGCTTCATACATAGCCTGCATGAAAGGAACTGGACCGCACATATAAACCATACTTTCTTTATTTGGCACGATTGTTTTTAACCACTCAGTAGTAATATAGCCTTCTTTGCTGTATACTTTTTCTGTTTTATCTCTATCTGTTGGCTTTTCATAGCAGAAATATGTTTTAACTAAGGGATTATTCTTTTCAATCTCCTGAACTTCACCGGTAAATGCATGTACATTTCCATTAAGTGCAGCATGAACAAAAATAGTTTCATGATTTACTCCTGCTGCATCAAGATGACGCAGCATGCTGTGCATTGGTGTAATGCCTACCCCGCCGCTAAGCAGAACTACAGGCTTATCCACATTCTCCAGAACAAATTCTCCAGCAGGAGCACTAATCTCTATCTGATCGCCTTCGTTAAGGTCATTATGAAGATAGCTGGAAACCTTTCCGTCCGGCTTTTCAGAGTAGCCTTCTTCTTTCTTAACAGAAATCCGGTAATAAGATTTTTCCGGGGAATCAGACAGGCTGTATTGGCGAATATGTGTGTATTCTTCACCTGGAATCGTTAATTTCACACTAATATATTGACCCGGAAGGTAACCGGAAATATTTCCTCCATCAGCCGGTGTAAAGTAGAAGGATGTAATCACATCACTTTCTTTCACCTTTTTAGCCACAGTGAAAGTTCTGAAGTCATTCCAGCCTCCTGGCTTATGTGCTGCATCCTCATAAAGGTTTTTTTCCAATCCGATGAATGCATCAGCTATTACACCATATGCTTTAACCCAAGCATCAATAATTTCTTCAGTTGCTGCCTCCTGCAGTACTTCCTTAATTGCAAGAATTAAGTGTTCTCCCACAATTGGATAATGTTCAGGTTTAATTCCTAATGATCTGTGTTTATGTGCGATTTGTGTGACAACCGGAATAATAGCTTCGAGGTTATCGATATATTTAGCCGCAGCATATACTGAATTTGCAAGTGCTTTTTGCTGACGTCCCTGTTTTTGATTAGCGTGATTGAAAATGTTCAGCAGTTCAGGGTGATTTGTAAACATCAGTTTATAGAAGGTTTTCGTAATATCTTCACCATGTTTTTCAAGTACAGGTACAGTGCTTTTAATAATTTCGATTGTTTTTGTGTCTAGCATATCAGCAAAACTCCTTTTTAATATTTTCACTGTCATTATAGTTGATAATCAAAACAAAAAATGTGATATAAATCACACCCAGTGAAAAAAGGAGTGCAATGAATAGAAAAATAATGACAAAATCCGTTGGGAATAGGGAAAATTTCTATCTTTTTGCATACAGAAAGCGACACACTTTCTTTACTGAAATGCGCTATACTTTTTTCTAACAGAATCAAAGCACTTTAACTTTATGAGAGAATTGGAACCTCACGTCAATCTATCAGATTCTGATTTTATCGCAGTCTAACGGGCAGTAAGACCCCACTTCAAGACTCAGAG